>NZ_JBEPAP010000077.1:0-43858 GCF_040298665.1 Streptomyces sp. NPDC001508 | reverse complement strand
ACCGGCACCTGCGCCACCTGCCACCAGCCCCTGCCCCACACCCGAACCAGACACCGATCAGCCAGAACCACACCGACCTAACGGAGCCCTACTAGAGGCTCGCCGCTCTTGTGGCACGGGTAAGACGCTCCGTAGCTTGCTGACCACACCAGGCCGGAGGGGGTCTCAGTGGACGAACTACGCATGATCGCGGGCGGACCGTGCAAGAGCAGTGAAGACGACAAGTGCGGCAACGGCGACTGTCCGACCGTGTACGAGACGGCAGAGCCCGGGATGTTAGCCATCCAGGGGTACGACGTGGACCGGCAGACGCCCGAGGGGGAATCGGTGGTCCTGATCCCTGAGGAGATCGTGAAGGAGGCGGCCCGTGCCCGTGGATGGCTCTAGCCCGATCCTCTTGGACGGCGACGAATGGCAGTCGTGCTTCCGGGACTTCAAGCGCTCCGCGTTCCGCCTGGAGGTCCACCAGACGTACACCATGCCTGCGGAGGCTGAGACGGTCCGTGCGTTCCTCGCTGGGGAACCGATGCCGGAGGACTTCAACTCTTCGTGGCATGACCTGATCCGGGAACACGCCGTGGCCGGACGCAGGATGACGCGAGCCAAGGTCGTTCGACGGCCGCTGACCGACTACAGCCGCTACCTGTTCGAGTGGTGCATCCCCGGCAATGTCACGGCCGGGGAGAACTACCAGATAGTTGATTTGACCGACGGCGCAAACCCGGGACTTCCGGAACAGGATTTCTGGCTCTTCGACGAGGCCACGGTAGTCCACCTCAACTACCGCGCCGACGGCACACAGATCAACCGAGAACTGATCCAAGACCCCGACATCAGCAAGTACCTTGCTTGGCGGGATCTAGCACTCGAAAGCGCAGTTCCATTCAGTGCCTATCGAACCTGAGACGCAGGCACAGGAGCGCAAGGACTTGGCGGGGGCTCTACGGAGCCTCCGTCGCGCTGCTGGATTGAGCGGTGAACGGCTCGCCGTTCGCTGCAATATGAGTCAGACGAAGGTCAGCCGGATCGAGACCGGCCGCGCCTTGCCGACCGTCATGGATGTTGAGCGCATCCTGAAGGCGTTGGCGGTCCCTGGCGAAGTGGCTGACGAGATACTGCAGCTCGCTCGCCGGGCAAACGTGGACTACGCGTCCTGGCGGACCTATGCCCGTGTCGGCATGCACCAAAAGCAGGCGGAGTTGAAGGCCCTGGAGTCTTCCTCACGGGTGATGAGGCACTTCCTGCCTGCCATCCCTACGGGCCTGCTGCACGTACGGGACTACGCAACTGCCACCCTGTCGCCCACTGTTGAGACCGACCCGGCCCGTGATGTGGCCAGGGCAGTGAACGCCCGCATGGAGCGACAGAAGATCCTGGACGACACCTCACGGTCGTTCTACTTCCTGATGACCGAGCAGGCCGTCAGGTGGCGTCGTGCGCCCTCGGAAGTCATGGCTGCGCAGTGCGCGCACATGGCCAAGGTGAACGAGAAGCCGAACGTGCACCTGGGCGTCATTCCTCAGTCTGCCGAGGTTCCCGGCACCCCCATGAACATCTTCGTCGTCTACGACGATCGGCTGGTCACGGTCGAACTCTTCTCTGGGGAAGTCGTCCAGAGGGACCCCCGAGACATATCCCAGCACCTTGGTTTGTTCGAACTGTTCTGGGAGCACGCCCTCACGGATGAGGCTGCTACGGCATTCCTCACTCATGCCGCTCAGGCCTTTATGCGTCATCGTAACTAGCGTTTCCTTCAAGACCTTTGGGTCCTGATGATGGATTCATGGCGAGCAACGAGGAACCGCAGCAGCAGGGTTGGAGACTCGATCCGATTCCCAGCCAGAAGACGTACCGGGATGATGACGGATTCATTCGCGTTCCGATGTGGATTGCTCGGGATGGCAAGCACGTTGCGGACACCGAAATAATTCTGTTGCCCTCGGAAGCCGCATTTTTGAGCGAGCACCTGACCGAGGCGCTCGCCGGTTCCCTCTCGATCATGCAGGAGCTGTTTCACTGCCACGCCCTGGCGGAAGGGGAACACGGTCGCCGGACGGCCGCTCTTCCCCGACCGTTCTACGGTCACGACGATTCCCGGCAGCGCCTTCACGGTCTCTGCCGATGCCCCGACGTACGGGAGCACCTGAGAGGACGTAGCGCGCCCGCCGTTCGTTTCGATACGGGCCCGAACCTTGTCCTCAAGACTGAGCGGCTGCCGTTTTACCTTCGGGGCCGTCGTCCTTTTCGTGATCCGTACCACGTCCTGGACGGACCGGCGAACCAGAGTGAAGGCGGCCGACAGGATCTCTTCCGTGATCGTCTCGGAGCACTCGGCGGCAGCCGAACAGACTGCAACTCGGAGAGCGCGATCCAGCAGCGGCACATCAAGGCCCGGGACGAGGAAGAGCCTGGGCGTCTCGTGCCCCTTCCGCCCAACGTCGCCTTCGAGCTGCCGCGGCACATCAAGAACCACGGCGTATGGGGGCCGGAGCGGCTTCTCTTCCCCAACGTGACGCGGACTGGCTACCTCTACGCGTCGTACTTCTACCCGAAGATCTGGATGGAGGCTCTGGGCAAGGGACAGGTGAAGTACTGCAAGGCGCACTCACTCCGGCACTACTACGGGTCGCGGCTGCTGTACGCCGGAGTCCCCGAGAACGACGTGGCCGACTGGATGGGCCACAGCAGTACGGACGTGCTGAGGGAGCACTACCACTACATCTTCGAAGGGGCCGAGCAGCGCGGTCGGGCCGCCATCGCAACGATGTTGACGCCCGGCGCCGACGACCCGACGGAGGCATCAGAGGTCGCCTGATGCGTGTAGGACAACAGCCCCCGGCGCGACGCCGGGGGCTGTGTTGTTTGTGCAGGTCAGTGGCTGTTTTCAGCCCGGCATCTGCCCAGGATTCCCCCAGCATGACGCCCAGGAACGGCCCTGATCGGGCCGCAACGGGCAGAAAGCCGAGGGTGCCCCTCCGGACCTTCGAAACAGCTTCTGACCTGCAAAAACCCTGCTAGGGCAGGTTCCTCGCCATCACGATCCGCTGAACTTGGTTCGTGCCCTCATAAATCTGGGTGATCTTTGCGTCGCGCATCATCCGTTCCACCGGGTAATCCCGCGTGTACCCGTAGCCGCCCAGCAGCTGCACCGCGTCCGTGGTCACCTCCATCGCCACATCCGACGCGAAACACTTCGCCGCCGCCCCCTGGAACGTCAGGTCCGCGTCCCCGCGCTCCGACTTCGCCGCCGCCGCATACGTCAGCTGCCGCGCCGCCTCGATCTTCATCGCCATGTCCGCCAGCATGAACTGCACGCCCTGGAAGTCCGCCACCGGACGCCCGAACTGCCGCCGCTCCCGCACATACCCCTTCGCGTACTCGAACGCCCCCTGCGCCACCCCCAACGCCTGCGCCGCGATGGTGATCCGTGTATGGTCCAGCGTGCGCATCGCCGTCGCGAACCCCGTGCCCTCCGCACCGATCATCCGCTCCGCCGGGATCCGCACCCCGTCGAAATACACCTCACGCGTCGGCGACCCCTTGATCCCCAGCTTCCGCTCCGGCGCACCGAACGACACCCCCGCGTCCGACTTCTCCACCACGAACGCCGAGATCCCCCGCGACCGCGCCCCCGGATCCGTCACCGCCATCACCGTGTAGAACTCCGACACGCCCGCGTTCGTGATCCACCGCTTCACCCCGTCCAGCACCCAGTGATCGCCATCGCGGACCGCCCGCGTCCGCATCCCCGCCGCGTCCGAACCCGCCTCCGGCTCCGACAGACAGTACGAGAACATCGCCTCGCCCCGCGCCAGCGGCCCCAGATACCGCTTCTTCAACTCCGCCGAACCCGCCAGCATCACCGGCAACGACCCCAGCTTGTTCACCGCCGGAATCAACGACGACGAGACACACGCCCGCGCCACTTCCTCGATCACGATCACCGTCGCCAGCGCATCCGCCCCCGCACCGCCGAACTCCTCCGGCACATGCACCGCGTGCAGATCACCGGCCACCAGGGCCTCCAGCGCCTCCAGCGGGAAACGCGCCTCCTCGTCCACCGCCGCCGCGAACGGCGCGATCTTCGCCGCCACCAGCGCACGCACGGACGCACGGAGCATCTCGTGCTCCTCGGAGGGACGGTACAGATCGAAGTCCGACATCAGCTCTCCCACGAAGATGGCACTCAGTACCCTCATTATGCATGGCGAGTGCCACACCGGAAGGGAGCAGGTACGTTCGGGTCATGGACGAGCAGCACGACCCCGGCGCGCGCGGCGGTGCGCGCGACGCCGCAGCCGGTGACGACCAGGAGAGGGCCCCCATCAGGGATCTCCTCGTCTCCGCGGCGCTGGAGCTCTTCACCGAGCGCGGCTACGACAGCACGACCGTCGACGACATCGTGCGCAGGGCGGGTGTGGGCCGCCGGTCCTTCTTCCGGTACTTCCCCACGAAGGAGGAGGTGGTCTTCCCCGACCACGAACGGGCGCTCGCCGACATGGTCGCGTATCTGGCGGACGGGGCCCGGGATCCCGACCCGGTCGCGCGGGCCTGCGGCGCGGCCCGGCTGGTCATGCGCATGTACGCGGAGAACGCCGAGTTCTCGGTGAAGCGGTACGCGCTCACCCGCAGGGTGCCGGCGCTCAAGGCGCACGAGACATCCGTGGTGTGGCGCTACGAGCGGGCCCTCGCCGACTACCTCAAGGAGCGGTTCGCGACACTGCCGGACGGTGATGTCCGGGCGTACACGGTCGCCGCGAGTGTGGTGGCCGCGCACAACTACGGGCTGCGCGCCTGGCTGCGCTCCGGTGCCCGCGGCGACGCCGCGGCGGGCGTCGACCGGGCCCTCGACCTCGTCCACCGCACCTGGGGTGACACCGGCGAGACCCTGGTCGTGGTCACCCGGAGCAGCACCCCCATGTGGCGGATCGTGCAGCAGTTGGAGGGCGTCCGGGAGCGGGACACCGAGACAGGGAACTGAGTGCCTGGAACAGAGGCACTCAGTTCCCACGTCGTCAGCCGGTGTGGTAGCCGTCGCCGTAGACCTTCCAGTCCAGCGGCGGGTTCAGGTCCGGGTTGCCGTCGCGCAGGAACACGGTGTCCCCGGCGGCGGTGCGCCACTGGGCCTTCCAGTCGAGTGAGGTGTTTGTCCACCGACGGTGTCCGGCCCGCTCCGGGCGCGTTGCACCCCGCGGGCGGCCCCGCCTGCCCGTACCGTGCTCTGGATATGACTGGTCATCAAAGACGGCCGGGAGGCGCGGGGCGTGGGGTGCGGGGCGCGGTCCTGGGCAGCAGGCCCGCCCACTCGACGCGGCTGCCGTCGCGTGTCCGTCCCGGCACCCCGGCGGCGTCCGGCGCGCCCGGCGCCCCGGCGGTGGCGTCCGGCGGGCCGGAGCGGACGGTGCCGTGGCTGCGGGTCGGCGCGGCCTACGCCTGGCGGCTCATCCTCGTCGGCATCGTCGTCTACGGCCTGTTCACGATCCTGGGCCGCTTCCAGCTCGTCGCCGTGGCCCTGTTCCTCGCGCTGGTCATCACCGCGATCCTGCGTCCCGTCGCCGACCTGCTGAACCATGTGCTTCCCCGGCCGCTGTGCGTGGCCCTCGCGCTCGTCGGCAGCATCCTGGTCCTGCTCGGCCTGTTCGCCCTCGTGGGCCACGCGGTGGCCGGCGAGTCGGCGAAACTGGCCGGAGAGTTCCGCGGCGGCATCCATCAGATCGAACAGTGGCTCCGGCGGCCCCCGTTCCGCCTCAGCCCGGGCCGGCTCGCCGAACTGCAACGCCAAATCATGCACTACCTCAGCACGCACCGGTCGAGCCTGCTCAGCAGCGCCGCCAGTGGGCTCGGCCGGGTCGTCGAGGTGGTGACCGGGATCGCCCTCGCGCTCTTCTCCTCCGTCTTCTTCATCCACTCCGGCGACCGGCTGTGGGGCTGGGCGCGCGAGCAGTTGCTGCCCGCCGGTGCCCGCGAGGGGTGGGACCGGGCGGGGCGCGCCGCCTGGCACACATTCGCCGGGTACACGCGCGGCATCATCATCGTGGCCGCCACCAACGCGGTCCTCGTGGGGGTGGCCCTGCTCGTGCTGCGGGTGCCGCTGGCGCTGCCGCTGGCCCTTCTGGAGTTCTTCGCCGCGTTCGTACCGCTGGTGGGCTCGCCGGTCGCGCTGGCGGTCGCCACCGTCGTCGCCCTCGCCGGGCGCGGCCCCGTCACGGCGGCGCTGGTCCTGGCGCTCATCGTCGTCATCGGGCAGTTGGAGGGCCATGTGCTGCACCCGCTGGTGATGAGCTGGGCGGTCCGGCTCCATCCGCTGGTCGTCGCCCTGTCCGTCATCGCGGGCAGCATCGTCGCGGGCGTGATCGGCGCCGTCGTGGCGGTCCCGCTCATCTCCGTCGTCTGGGCGGTACTGCGCGCCCTGCGCGCGGTACCGCCCTAGGTACTGCCCTGTGCGCGGCGGGTCACTCGTTGAGCCAGAAGGCCGTCCGGCGCAGCCACAGGTCGAGCAGGGGCCGGTCGCCCTCGACCTCGGTCCGCTCGTCGACGGGCCGGCCGTAGACGAGCAGCAGCAGATCGGTGAGCGGTCCCCGTACGGTCACCGCCGCCTCCTCGCCTGCGTGCCCCCAGCGGGGAGCGTCGCCGGTGAGGTCGACGAACCAGTTCCCGGTGGGGTCGTCGGTGGCCGAGAGGCGCAGGGTGCGGCCGGCGCCGAGCAGGGGTGCGTCGTTCCCGTCGTACGCCTCAGGCACCGTGCCGAAGGACATCCACTCGTCCAGTCCGTCCCGTGCCACGGCCGGATCGAGCGCGTAGCCGCGGCTCACCGTCCAGGCGGCGTCGGCCCGGTGGACGACGGTCTCGAAGAGCATGCGCCTGGCCCAGAACGCCAGGGGCTGATCGGGCACCACGGTCCACACCCGGGTGTCCGGGCCGGCGTCCGCCAGCGCGTCCGTCAGGTGCCGTGCGCCGTCGGCGAGCCACGCGTCGAGCGTGGCCGTGTCCTCGTCGCCGTAGTCGAAGACGTCGTTGACGAGGTGGTCGGACACCGGCTCGGTGGCGCGGGTGCGGACGATGGTCTCCACCCAGCGGTGGGCGCCGCCCACGTGCCGCGCCAGCCGGCCGAGGTTCCACTCCGGGCAGGTGGGCACGCGGGCCGCGGGGTCGGCGCCGTCCAGCAGGGAACGCAACAGGTCGGTCTGCTGGAGGATTTCGGTGCGGTAGCGATCGAGGTCCCATGGAGGCATGGGGCCAGGCTAGGCGCTCCGCCGGATGCGCCGCGCTGTGCCGTCGGTCGGCTGCGGCACCGTCGTGGCCGTTCGCTCCCCCAAGTTCTCGGCTTGGCTCGAAACAGGCTTGGCTCGAAAACCGGGCCGTACCGCACGCCGTCGTTGTCCGGCGTCACGGGCCGTGGTGGTAGACCACGCCCGAGCGCATCCCGCCGCTCGTGGCGAAGAGCTGAGGGACCGTCACCGGCGCATAGCCGCGGGCCTTCAGCGCACGCAGGAGGTACGGGACGGCCTGCGGGGTGCTCGCGTACCGGTCGTGCAGGACCACGATGGCGCCGGGCCGCACCCCGGCGAGCACGCGCCGTTCGATGAGCCGGGGGTCGTGGTGCTTCCAGTCCCGGGGGTCGACGTTCCACATCACCACCGACAGGCCCGTGCCGCCCGCTGCCGCCCGCACCTTCGCGTTCCACGCGCCGAACGGCGGCCTGTAGATCGTCGGCCGGTGCCCGGTGACCGATGCGATCTGCCGCGCCGCGCTCTCCAGTTCGTGGCGGATCCGGGCGGGCGGGAGCAGGGTGAGGTGCGGATGGGTGACCGTGTGGTCGCCGATCGCGTCCCCGTCCCGGTACTCCCGCAGCACGTCCGCGCGGTGGTGGAGCGCGTGCGGTCCGATGAGGAAGAAGGTGGCCACGGCGTGCTGCCGCTCCAGCGCACGCAGCACGGCCGGGGTGTAGCCGGTGGGACCGTCGTCGAAGGTCAGCGCGACGCACGGGGTGGCCCGGCAGTCCACGGGCGGCGGCCGGCTCCCGTCGGCCGGGGTGCCGTACGGGCCCTGGGACGCGACGCCGGCCGCCGGGCCGACGGTGCATGCCACGGCCGCGAGGACGGTGCCGGTCATCAGCGTCACCGCCCGCCGCCGCAGCGCCCTGCCCGCCATCGCACCACCTCGGTCGCACGGCCCCGCCTCCATTGTCGGACCGCGGGCGGGCCCGGACGGTCGGAGTCGGGTAAGAACGCGGGAGGGTCCGTACCGGCGTCCCACCGGGCGGCGACGGTCAGCCGCCCACCCGGACCAGGCCGCTCTCATAGGCGAAGATCACCGCGTGTACGCGGTCGCGCAGGTCCAGCTTGCCCAGGACGCGGCCCAGATGGGTCTTGACGGTCGTCTCCCCGAGGAAGAGCCGGGCGGCGATCTCCGTGTTGCTCAGGCCCTGGGCGACGAGGGCGAGGACGTCCCGTTCGCGGTCGGTCAGCCGGGCGAGGCGGCCACGCTCCGCGCCGGGCGCCGACCCGGGGCCGCCCGCGCCGCATCCCGGGCCCGCGGGCAGGACGTACCGCTCCACGAGACGGCGGACGGCCGACGGCGCCATCATGACGTCGCCGCGCAGGACCGCCCGGACCGTCACCAGGATCTCCTCCCCGAGTGCGTCCTTGACCAGGAATCCGCTCGCCCCGGCCCGCAGCGCCCCGTACGCGTACTCGTCCAGGTCGAAGGTGGTGACGACCAGCACCTTGGGCGGGGACGGCAGGGCGCACAGTTCCCGGGTCGCGGCCAGGCCGTCCACCTCGGGCATGCGGACGTCCATCAGGACGAGGTCCGGCCGCAGTTCGGCGCTGCGCTCCAGGGCGGCGCGCCCGTCGGCCGCCTCCCCCACGACGGTCAGATCGGGCTGGCTGTCGATCACCATGCGCAGCCCCATCCGGATCAGTTCCTGGTCGTCGCAGAGCAGCACGCGGTACGGGGCCGCCGTCCCGCTCACCGGTGCACCGCCGCGAGCCGGCGGGGCGTGGGCCACAGGGCCGCGTCCACCCGGTAGCCGCCTTCGGGCAGCGGCCCCGCCTCGACGGTCCCGCCGTACAGCGCCGCACGTTCCCGCATGCCGACGAGTCCGCGGCCGGCCGACGCGGGAAGGGCCGGGGGTGCGCTCCCGGCGCCCGCCGAGTTGTCGACCCGGATGCGGACCCGGCGTTCGGGACCCGGCGTTCCGAGGTCGATGCGCACCCGGGCGAGAGCGCCGGGCGAGGCGTGCTTGGCCACGTTGGTGAGCGCCTCCTGCACGATGCGGTACGTCTGCTCGGCCACCGCCGCGGACACCCCGTCGCGCTCGCCGCTCAGCTCCAGGCGGGAGCCGGGGAGGCGGTCGACGAGCGGGCGCAGATCGTCGAGTGTGGGGCCTTTGCTGAACTCGCCGTAGTGGTTGGGGAGTTCGCCGGTCCGTGGGGTGTCTGCGGGTGGTTCGTCGGCGCGCAGCACGTCCAGGAGCTGGCGGAGTTCACGCAGGGCGGCACGGCCGGTGCTGCCGATGGTGCGCAGCGCGCGGTCCTGGGCCGCGGGGTCGGTGTCGCGGGCCAGCCTCGCCCCCTCGGCGTTGAGCACCATGACGGTGACGCCGTGCGCGAGGACGTCGTGGATCTCACGGGCGATACGGGCCCGTTCCTCGGCGACGGCGGCACGGGCCAGCGCCAGCCGCCGGGACTCCGCCAGTTCGGCGCGGCGCGCGAACTCGGCGAGATAGGCGCGGCGGGCGCGGACGTACGCGCCGAGGACCCAGGCGCCGGCGAGCCACAGGACGACGGAGACCGGGGTGAGCCAGGCGATGCCGCCGGTCCTCAATCGCGGGTAGTCGGCGACCCAGCCGGGCGCCCACAGCAGCACGCAGGCGCCCGCGCAGGCGGCGGTCACGGCGGCGGCGCGGCGCAGCCCGCGCACCGAGAGCGTGTAGAAGACCGCGGCCAGGGCGAGCGCCCCGCGCCCGGGTTCGCGGCCCCACACCTCGCCCAGGTACTGCGTCCAGAAGGCGGCCGTGACGCACGCGGCGACCGCCACCGGGTGCCGGCGCCGCCACAGCAGGGGCAGCACGAGCGCCGCGTACACCGCGATCTGCACCCACACGGGCCGCCAGCCGGGCTGGTCCCGGATCACCGGTGGCGCGGCGACGAGCACGACGAGCAGGACGTCCATCAGCCGGGGGTGGCGCCCTCGCCATCTCGCCAGGCTCTCCATCAGGCGAAGCACCGCCTCACGCTACGACGGCCGAAGAGCCCCGTCGTCACCCCGTGGGCTGCACCGGGGTCCTCCTGCGGGACGACCCGCACGGACCGGGAGTACGACGCCGGGTCACACCGCGGCTGCCGAGCATGGCGGCCGTGTCGATCACCACGCAATTCCTCAGGCGGCCCCTCATGACGGGGGCCGTGGCCGCCAGTTCGCGACGGCTCGCCCGCGCCATGACCCATCGCATCGGTCTGGAGCAGGCCCGGCTGGCCGTCGAACTCGGGCCGGGCACCGGCGTGTTCACGGACGCCCTGCTGCGACTGCTGCCGGCGGACGCACGGCTCGTGTCGATCGAGCTGAATCCGCGGCTCGCGGCGCACCTGGCGGCCACCCGGCGCGACCCGCGGCTGACGGTGGTGAACGGCGCCGCGGCCGAACTCGCGCAGGCCGCGGGCGGCCCGGTGGACGCGATCGTGTCCGGACTGCCGTGGACGGTCATGCCCGCCCGGGAACGGGACAGGAGCCTGGATGCGGTCGGCGACGGCCTCGCGCCCGGCGGCCGTTTCACCACCTTCGCCTATCTGCACGCCGCCTGGACCCCGCCGGGCCGCCGGCTCGCCGACGGACTGCGCGACCGCTTCGGCCTGGTCGAACGCGGGCCGGTGGTGTGGCCCAACGTGCCGCCGGCGTTCGTGTACCGGGCCCGCTCCCCGCGACCCACCGCGAGCGGCGCCCACCGAGCGGAATCGTCCGCCGCGGAGAACACACGGCTCGACGCCGGGAAATGAGGTGCGCCACCGACACGATCATGATGAAGTCGACCGCCGTGGACCCGTTGCACACCCCCGTCGCCGACCTCGCGGACCTGTCGGCCAGGATGGAACGCAACCTGGCCGAGCACGCCTGCCATCTGCATCGCGGCCTGAGCGGAGCCACGGTCACCGAGTCCGGCGATCTCCTCGTCGCGGACAGCGGCCTGGACGACGACACCTTCAACATCGTCGCCGCGGCCCGCTTCACCGCGGCCGCCGCGCCCGCACGCATCGCCGAGACCGCCCGGGCACTGGCCGCCACCGGCCGCGGCTTCTCCTGGTGGGTGGGGCCCGCCTCGACGCCGCCCGACCTGTCCGACCGGCTGTCCGCCGCCGGACTGCCTGCGGCCGAGCGGGAGACGGCCATGTGGGCCGAGTTGGACGGCTCCCTGCCGTCCGTCGACGGCACGGAGGTGGACATCCGGCCGGTCACCACGGCCGCGCGGCTCGCCGACTACGCGGAGGTCGTCGCCGCGAACTGGAGTCCGCCCTCCGACACCGTCCGCCGTTTCTTCGCCCGGGCCGCTCCCCTCGCACTGGCCGCCGGCAGCCCGGCCCGTTACCTGGTCGGCTACGCGGCGGGCCGTCCGGTCTGCTCGGCCGAGGTCTTCCGGTACGCGGGGGTCGCCGGCCTCTACAACATCGCCACCCTCTCCGCTCACCGGCGCCGCGGTTACGGCACCGCCGTCACCCTCGCCGCGCTCCACACGGCCCGGGCCCAGGGCCTGCGCGTGGCCGTGCTCCAGGCGTCCGCCGACGGCGAGCCCGTCTACCGCCGGCTGGGCTTTCGGCCATACGGCCGGTTCACCGAACACGCCGTCCATGGGTGAACTCCGGCCCCGAAGAGCCGTCCATGCGTGAACTCCGGTCCTGGGCAGGGGTGTTCGGGGTGTGCGTCGGCGCCCGCAGGGTCCGGGACGGTCCGACGGCCCGTCACGAACCCCGCTGCATTGGCATGGACCTGTTCATGATCGACGGCTAGGCTCAACTCCGCCACAGGGCTGAGAGCGCTCTCACCGTCTCTGCTGTTCCACCCCACCACCGTTGGAACGACGAAGGGCAACCCCCATGAGACGCACCAGATTCACGCATGCCGGTCTCGCCGTCCTCCTCATGCTCGGCGTCGGCGTGACGGCGGCCACGCTGCCCGCCTCCGCCGACGACACCCCGGCCGCGACCCGGTCAGCCGAAGCACCCGCCTCGGCCGCACTGCTCTCCGCGATGCAGCGCGATCTGCACCTGACGAAGGCCGAGGCCGAGGCGAGGCTCGCCGCCGAACAGCGGGCCACGACCACGGAGCCCGCGGCGCGCCGGGCCGCGGGGACATCCTTCGGCGGGTCCTGGTTCGACGCCTCCAGCGGCACCCTCACCGTCGGCGTCACCCCGGACACCTCCGCCACGACCCGCCGGGCGATCCGGGCGACCGGCGCGAGCGTGACCACCGTCGACCACAGCGCGCGCGAACTGGACGCCACCCGGGCGCGCCTCGACAAGCTCTCCGCCCCGGCGGGCGTGACCAGTTGGCATGTCGACCCGCAGGCGAGCACCGTGGTCGTGAACATCGCCGAGGGCAAGCGCGATGACAACGATGTCCGGTCGTTCGTGGCCCGGGCCCGCAAGGCCGGTCCGGTCACCGTCGAGGCCGTCCCGGGCGTGCCGGCGACGCTCGCCGCGGGCACCGTGGGCGGCGACCCGTACTACACCGGCAACGTCCGCTGTTCGATCGGCTTCTCTGTGTACGGCGGGTTCGTCACCGCCGGGCACTGCGGACAGCCCAGCGCCGGGGTGAGCGGCTGGGACGGCAGCTACATCGGCAACTTCCAGGGCTCGTCGTTCCCGGACAACGACTACGCCTGGGTCAACGTGGGCAGCGGCTGGTGGACGGTTCCGGTGGTGCTCGGCTGGGGCACCGTCTCCGACCAGCTCGTGCGCGGTTCGGCCGAGGCACCCGTCGGCGCGTCCATCTGCCGGTCCGGGTCGACCACGCACTGGCACTGCGGCACGGTGCTCGCCAAGAACGAGACCGTCAACTACAGCCAGGGCGCGGTGCACCAGATGACCAAGACCAACGTCTGCGCCGAAGGGGGCGACTCCGGCGGCTCGTTCATCAGCGGCGACCAGGCGCAGGGGGTCACCTCGGGCGGCTGGGGCAACTGCAGCAGCGGCGGGGAGACCTGGTTCCAGCCCGTCAACGAGATCCTGAACCGGTACGGTCTGACCCTGCACACCGCCTGACCGTCACGCACCCCGACGGGCCTCGGCCACCGGCCGGGGCCCGTCCCGCACAGCGCACCGAACCCACGCGCGCGGTCCCGCCGAATCGGCCTACGGGGCAGCCCTGTTGCGCCGAGGGCCGGCAGGCCCCGCCCGAACAGCGGGCGGGAACGCAAGACGACCAGCGCCGTGGACGGCAGCCCCGTCCGGCCGGCGCACAGTGCGTCCCACCCCGTCAAAGGCCGCGACAGCACCGGAAGCGGAAGAGCCCCGAGGCCGTCGACAGCCCTGCCGGGTACGACGATCGGCGGCACCTCGCGCGAACCCAGCGGACGACACAGGTCTCCCGGATCGGCGAGCGGCAAGCCGGTCGGGCCGACGGATAGCGAGCGCCTCCGACCGGCGGGCGGCAGTCCCGTCGGCCGGGGGCACCGGGCCCCGAACAGCGGGCGGGTCAGCGGGCTGCGGTCGTGGAGATCGCCGTGCGGGCCGCGCGTTCCACGAGTGAGACGCCGTCCTTCATCGACGTACTGCCGTCGGAGAGGACCGCGACGAGATAGTGGTGTCCGCCCACCGCGACACGGCCGATGCTGTTGACGTCCCACAGCCCGGTCGTCGTGCGCTGGAGCCAGCCGTTCTTCAGCTCCGCGGCGGAACGGGCCGCCGCCGAGACGCCCCAGGACTGCTCGTCCACCACACGGGACATCAGGGTGCGCAGGTAGCTGCGGGACCGGGCGGTCAGCCCCTCGGCGCCCTGGGACGCGCCGGAGGCCGGCTCGAACACCGCGCGCAGCAGCCGTATCTGGTCGCTCACCGTGGTCCGGGTGAGTCCCCACTTGGCACCGGGTCCGCCCCGCGTCGAGGTCAGTCCGAGGCGCTGGTTCGCCGCCTCCAGACCCGGCGCAAGCCCGATGCTCCGCCACAGCGCGTTGGCCGCCGCGTTGTCGCTGCGCTCGATCATGGCCTCCGCGTGGGTGCGCTCCTGTGCGGTCAGGTCCCGCCCGGCGTCCTGCGCCTTGAGCAGCAGCGCGGCGAGGATGTCGACCTTGATGATGCTCGCCGTGTCGTACGCGGTGTCGGCGCCGTACACCGTGGCGCCCCGGTCCGGGGCGTCCAGGTCGAGCACCGCGGCGGTGACCCGTTCCCTGCCCTGCGGCCGCACCTGGGCGAGGAAGTCCGCCGTGGCGGAGTCGGGCCGCGCCGCGGCCGTGGCCGTGGCGGCGGCCGCCGGCGTGGGGGTGAGGGCACCGGTCGACATGAGGGCCGCCACCGAGGCCGCGAGGGCGGTGACCCCGACCGCGGCACGCCTGCGGCCGCGCTCGGCCGCGCGCAGCGGACGGGAGAAGGGGGACGAAGGATGCGGCATGGTGCGGGACCTCGGCAGTTCATCGGGGAGGGGGCACAGCACTGCGAACGTAAACAAATCACCCGGAGCACAAAGTGACGGCCGCCACCTCGGGACGGCTTTGCCCGCGGTTTGTGGGGAAGGCCACAGCTTCCGGTGTGGGCGACGTCACGCCCCGGCCGTCACACCCCCGGCCGTCACGCCCCTGGCCGTCACGACCGCGAAGACCGTGGGCCGGCCGCGGGGCGTGCGCATCGCTCCCGCGAGCGTGCGCATCGCTCCCGAGAGGCGCGCCTGTCGCTCCCGCGGGCCGGCGCGAGGAGGCCGTATCCCTGCGGTGTCGCGCGCGGACGCCGCCGCGATCGAGCCGTGCGACCGCCCGATGCGGCCGTCGCTCACCGGCCGGAGCAGTTCGGCTTTCTCGTCGGGGTTCAGCCCCTTGTCCCGGTCGGCCTTGCCGTCCGGAAGCCGGGCGGACCGGCCGTGGTCCTGGTGGTTGCCGTCGGACAGGACGAGCGGCACATCGACGCCGCAGTCGATGCCGGCTTCCGCGCCCTGGTGCGGCTGCGGGGCCGGCTCGATCGTCGGGACGCGGAAGGCGATGTGCCGGCCCAGCGCGTCCTTGATCAGGTGGGCGCCAGTGACCCGGTTGTCGGAGTTCGCCTCCTTGCCCACGGGCAGGTCGCGGGTCCAGCGGAACCGGACCCGGCCGACCTTGGGGACGTTGACCATGCCCCAGCGTCGGTGCACCCGCGTGACCTGAAGGTCGCGGCCCTGCGGGATGTCCACGGACATCACAGACCGGAAGCGGGCCTTGAAGCCGGGTGCGTCGGCGCGGCCGTCCCAGCAGTTCTTCCACGCCTGGAAGTACGTCTTCAGGACGGCGCGGGATGCCTGCGCGTGGCAGGACCGCAAGGAAGTCGGTCTCCTTGCGGTCCTGCCTGACCACCGCATCGGCGGCGGTCAGCGACCGCTTGTCCTTCGGCAGCATCGTCCACCGGGCGGGCCCTGAAGGACGGAGCACTGCGCAGGATCAGAGGTAGAACCGGATCCACAGCAGGCTCACCACGCCGACCGGCAGCAGGTACGGGGCGAAGAAGGCCAGCCGCCACACACATCGTTGTAAACACCGGGCGAGAGCAGCCCCCGGTGCCGCCGGGACTCGTAGCAGTGCGCGTCGTAGACGTCGCTCTCCGGGACCCGGTGGGCGTATCCCGAGGCGTCGAGCACCGGACGGGTGGCGTCCGTCTGCTTGGTGGCGAGGAACATGCCGCGGGTGACGTCGTCGAGCCGGGTGATGCGGTCGTGCAGCGGCTGGTACGTCTCGTTCAGCGGGCACCAGCCGACGATCGACGGGTGCGAGTAGTCCCGTTCCAGCGCCTCCAGCCACTGGGTGACGTACGAGGCGTCGGGGCGCTGGTTGTCGTCGCGCACGCCGACCTCGCAGCCCCAGTCGCCGAACTCGCCCCACACCAGGTAGCCGAGCCGGTCGGCGTGGTAGAGGTAGCGCTCCTCGAAGACCTTCTGGTGCAGCCGGGCGCCGTTGAAGCCGGCGTGCAGGCCGAGTTCGATGTCGCGGACCAGGTCCAGGTCGGTGGGCGCGGTCATCAGGCCGTCCGGGTAGTAGCCCTGGTCGAGCACCAGCCGCTGGAAGACGGGTTCGCCGTTCAGCAGCAGCCGCTTGCCGTGGACGGACACCGAGCGCAGGCCCGCGTAGGAGCGTGCCGCGTCGACGACACCGCTGTCGGCGTCGAGGAGTTCGAGGGTCAGGTCGTACAGATACGGGTCCGCCGGGGACCAGGTGCGGCGCCGGGCTTCGGGGACGGGCAGCACCAGGCGGGGCGCGAGGTCGAGGTCGGCGCGGCTTAGCGCCACGGCCACCTCGCCGGCCTCGTCCCGGAGCGTGGCGCGCACCCGGTGACCGGGGAGGTTGGCGGTGAGCGGCAGTTCCAGGAAGAAGGAACCCGAGGCCAGGTCGGGGGTGATGCGGGGACGCTTGAGGGCGGCCGCGCGCGGGACCGGCTCCAGCCACACCGTCTGCCAGATGCCCGTCGTACGGGTGTAGTGGCAGTGCGAGTTGGCGTACCAGGTGGCCTGCTTGCCGCGGGCCTGGGGGCCGTGGCGGCTGTCCCGGGCGCGCACGACGATCGTCACCCGCTCGCCGGCCGCGGCGACCTGGCCGAGGTCGGCGGTGAAGGGCGTGAAGCCGCCGCGATGGCGGGCGACCTCGACGCCGTTCGCCCACACCGTGGTGTCGTGGTCCACCGCGCCGAAGTGCAGCAGCACCCGGGCGTCCGCCCATGCCGCGGGGACGGTGACCGTGCGCCGGTACCAGACGGCCTCCAGGAAGTCCGTCTCGCCGACACCGGAGAGCGTCGACTCCGGGCAGAACAGGACGACGATACGGCCGGTCAGCTCGCGCTCGCGCAGTCCGCGCTCAAGACCCGTGTCGGACCGGTCGATCTCGAACTCCCACTCGCCGTTGAGACTGAGCCAGGACTCGCGGACGAACTGCGGCCTGGGGTGTTCGGGGCGGGGCGGGTCCGAGGGGTGCGGAACGGACATGGTCCTCCTTGCGTCGGGAGTGCCGGTCGGTGCGGGGCACATGGCATCATGGGATTTACATCGATGTAAATACGTCGGCGCACAGCGGACCGGCCCGAAACCGATTCGTGATGGTCGGTTCGATCACGACCGACGGAAGGACGGACAGATGGCGGCGAGACCGAGGCTCAAGGACGTGGCGGAGTACGCGGGTGTCTCCCCCAAGACCGTCTCCAACGTGATCAACAACTTCGAGCACGTGTCGGAGCGGACCCGCACCGCCGTCCAGGAGGCCATCGACGCCCTCGGTTACCGGGTCAACCTCGCCGGCCGTCAACTGCGGCAGGGGCGCACCGGGGTGATCACGCTGGCGGTGCCCGAGCTGAACGTGGCGTACTTCGCCGAACTGGCGACACATGTCATGGCCGAGGCCGGGCGGCGGGGGCGTACCGTCCTCATCCACCAGACCGGGGCCGTCCGGGAGAGCGAACTGGCCGCCCTGCACGGCTTTGACGCCCAGTTCTGCGACGGCGTCCTGCTCAGCCCGCTGTCCCTGCTCCCCCACGACCTCGCCACCCGAGACCGCCGCCTGCCGGTGGTGCTGCTCGGCGAGCGCTCCCCCGGGGCCGGCACCGACCACGTCGGCATCGACAACGTACGGGCCGCGCGGGAGGCCACCGAGCATCTGCTGGCCCGCGGGCGGCGACGCATCGCCGTCGTCGGCGGGGCGGTGCGCGGGCCCCAGGGCACCGACCGGCTGCGTACGGACGGCTACCGCGAGGCCGTCGAGGCGGCCGGGCTGCCGTTCGCCGCGGACCTCGTGGTGCCGGTGGACGCCTACCACTGGCGGGACGGGGCCCGGGCGACGGCGCGCCTGCTGGAACGCGAGCCCGCCGTGGACGCCCTGCTCTGCCTCAACGACCATCTCGCGCTCGGCGCCCTGCGCGCGCTGCACGAACACGGCCGGTCCGTGCCGGGCGACATCGACGTGCTGGGGTTCGACGGCATCGAGGCGTCCCGCTACAGCGTGCCCACGCTGAGCACCGTGGCCCCCGACAAGCAGGAGATCGCCCGCGCGGCCGTGTCGCTGCTGCTGCGCCGCATAGACGAACCGGACGCGGGCGCTCCGCGGGACCATGTGGCCGGGTACCGGCTGGTGACACGGGAGAGCACAGGCGACTGACGGTGACTGCGCAGGTGACGGTGAGCGGACGACGCTCGGGACGACTGTCGGTGACAGGGATGATCGCCATGCGGCCCGGCTCCCGCACCCGGCTGTGCCACCGTCTGCGCACCCACCCCGCAGGCAAAGGCAAGGCAGGCAAAGGCAAGCGCCGCAGTAGGGGAGAGCGCACTTCATCGCGCTGGTCGACGGTGTCCACCCACTCGTCAAGGCGGCGATCGTGCTGGTGGACACGGTCGGCCGTCTGCATCCGTAGGGTTTCCCGGCGCCGCCGTTCCGCAGCAGACAGCCCGCCCCCATCTCCGTATCTGACAGACCACGGGACAGCCATCGTGCCGCGCACATCAGGCACTTCGAGCGAGTTCACCCTGACGAGCCGAAGTCAGTAACGCTATCTGACTCATCGCAAGTGGTCAGCCTGGATAAACACGCAACGCCGACCCCTTCGTAGTTCAGAGAGGTCTGCGTCCGCTGTCCCGTTCCTGGGTGTCCGGCAAATGATCTGGTGAGCCGGGGGAGCCGTTTCAGTCTGCCTGGGAGGCAGCACCGAACCCGGTTCGCCCAGTTCCGGTTCCGCGGCACCCGTGGTGGTACCGGAGCGCGCGACGACAGCGAACGGCGAAAGTCAGGCCGGACTTGAGAGTCGTTATGCGGCGTGATGCCCGTTCCGGGGTTGGGGGCGACGGTCATCTGGGACGACGTTCGGCCTGAACGTGTGCGGTGGCGTGGTCGGCCAGCGCGGATGGATGTCTCGGGCGAGCACGATGCGAGCCGCTTGATGGGTGCAGGTCAGAGAGTGAGTCCCGCGTCGCGTGCAAGAAGCGCGGCTTGGACGCGGTTGGTCACGTCGAGGGTGGCCAGGATGCGGCTGACGTGAGCCTTGACGGTGCTTTCCCGCATGGCGAGGCGGGTGGCGATGTCGGCGTTGGTGTCGCCTTGCGCGAGCAGAGTGAGGACGTCCCGTTCGCGTGGGGTGAGCCGTTCGAGCCGGTTCTGGGCTGCGGCGGCCCGGGGATGGTCGGTGGCGTGGTAACGGTCGATGACGCGTCGGGCAGCGGCGGGGTGGAGCATGGCCGAGCCGGTGGCCACGAGGTGGACGGCGCGCAGGATCTCGGTCGGGTCGGTGTCCTTGAGGAGGAATCCGTCGGCTCCGGCGGCCAGGGCGTTGTACACGTATTCGTCGAGATCGAAGGTGGTCAATGTGATGACCCTCGGGGGGTGGGGCAGGGCGCGCAGCCGGGTGGTGGCGGTGATGCCGTCCATGCGGGGCATGCGGACGTCGACGAGCGCGACGTCGATGCGGTGTGCGGTGGCCTGCTCGATCGCCTGGAGGCCGTCGCTTGCCTGGGCGGTCACTTCGATGTCCGGGTCGCCGTCGAGGAGGTCGGCCAGGCCGAGGCGGACCAGGGCGTCGTCGTCGACGATCATGGCGCGGATCATTCGGTTGTGCCGTTCTGTGCGGGGGCGGCGGGCTGGGGGATGCGGGCGGCCAGGCGCCAGGCGCTCGCGCCGGAGGGGCCGGTGCTCAGGTGGCCGCCCAGGGCGGTGACGCGTTCGCGCAGGCCGATGAGGCCATAGCCGGATTCGACGGGGGTGGCCGCGGTGCTGTCGGTGCTGCCTGAGGTATTGGTGATCTCGACCAGGGTGGCCGGCTGCCGGTAGTCGACGCGCACGGTCACGGCGGCGCCGTCGGTGTGTTTACGGACGTTGGTCAGTGCCTCCTGGACGATGCGGTAGACGGCCAGGCGGTGGGTGGTGGGGGCCTGCTCCGGTCGGCCTTGCGTCGTCAGGTCGACGCGTTGGCCGGCGGTGCGGGCTTCGTCGACGAGTTCGTGTACGTCCTTGAGCGCCGGGGCCAGTGCGGCGTCTGCCCGCGTGGCGTCGGGTTCGTGCAGGGCTCCGAGCACCTCGCGCAGATCGGTGAGGGCTTCGGTGGACGCGGTGCGCAGCAGGCCGAGGCGTTCGAGGACCGGGGCGGGCAGTGCGTCTTTCTTGGTGGCCAATACCCCGGCGTGCAGGGCGATCAGGCTGAGCCGGTGGGCGAGCACGTCGTGCATCTCGGCCGCGATGCGGGACCGTTCTGCCACGCGTGCGGCCTCTTCGCGCAGCTGTGCCTGCACGCGGAGATGCTCCATCTCGGAGGTCAGCGCCTGCATCAGGCGCCGGCGGTTGCCGAGCCACAGTCCGACGACGAAGGCGAACGTCAACGAGACCGCCACGGCCACATAGCCGCGGTCCACCCACCACCGGGTCGGCGGATATCCGAGCACATTGGCGCCGAGCGCGACAGCCACGCAGACGCCCGCCGTGCGCATCCGGCGCCCCATTGCCAGATCGAACACGACCACGGCCAGCAGAAAGAGTGTGACCGAGCCCCACCACGCGGTGACGGCCGTAACCACCCACGGCGCCACGGACAGCTGCCGGCGCGGCATCAGCAGAACCACCGCGCATACCAGCACCGAGCCGATCACCAGGGCCAGATACCGGCCGCCGCCGGCGGAGGCACCTTTCGAGACGGTCACCAGCACGCCGAACGCCACGAGCCCCACACGTCCGTAGACGGCTGCCCGTCCCACGCTCCTGCCTGCCTTCACTCGTGCAAGCCTAGGCGGCGCCCACCGACGCTCCACTCGACCATCGGGCACGCTCACCCCCTACTTTCGTAGGGGGCACCGGGCGCACAACGGCGGATCCGCTGGTGCACAGGGATTTCTAGCGTTCCCTCCATGAACGACTGGACCACCTCCCACGACCGTGTCCTGGCCCAGCGCCATGCCGAAGGCTGGATGTTCCTCATCGAGGCGGCACGCGACATACGCACCACCGGAGCCATCGCTCCCAGCAGCAAAGCCCTGGCCCGCGCCCTGACCAGCCCGCTGCGGGCCCGGCCGTCCCGCCCCCTGGCGGTCCTGGAGGCGGGAGCCGGCACCGGTGCCGTCACCCGCGTCCTGATCCCCCACCTCTCCCGAGGCAGTCACCTGGACATCGTGGAGCCCAACCCTCGCTTCACCGCCCGCCTCGACCGCCTCGTCGCCACCCACCCGCACCTCGCCGGCCACGCCGGAAAGGCCACCGTGCACCAGACCTGCGTCGAGCAGCTCGACAACGCCCAACGGTACGACGTGATCATCTCCGGCCTGCCCCTGACCAACTTCCCGCCGCAGCAGGTCGAGCGCATCATGTCCCGCTACCTGGAACTGCTGCACCCCGGCGGCACGCTGGCCTACTACGCCTACCTGGGCACCCGCACCGCCCGCACCCTGACCGCCTCCCGCGCCGCCCTGCGCCGCCACGCCGCCGTGGACGAGATCATGAGCGGCTACCAGCGCGCCTATGCAACCGGCCGCTGGACGGTCTGGGCCAACCTGCCCCCGGCCCACGTCTGGCACCTGCAACGCCCCCAGTTCGTGGCCGCCGACCGCCCGGCGCCACACGGCGGCGAGTCGTGACGGTGAACGCGATCATCCAGGGCCTCGGCCACCTGCCGCCGGCCCTGACCTACGCGGTCGTGGCTGCGGCCGTGCTGGCCGAAATGATCCTCGTGATCGGCGCGTTCGTCCCCACGCTGACCCTGCTCCTGACGGCCGGCGCACTCGCCCGCACCGGACATATCAACCTGTTCCTCGTCATCGCGGTCGCGGCCACAGGCGCTGCCGCGGGTGACTTCCTGGCCCACCGCACCGGCCGCCTCCTCAGCCACCGGCTGCGCACCGGCCGACTCGGCGGTCACATCCCGGCCACCGCCCAGGGCCGGGCCGAAGCCCTCATGACACGTCATGGCGGCAGGGCCGTGTTCCTCGCCCGCTTCCTGCCTGTGCTGCGCACCCTCACCCCGTACCTCGCCGGTGCCACCAGCCTCCCGTACCACCGCATCGCCCCCTACAGCCTTACCGCCGCCTTGCTCTGGGCGACCGCCGAGGCCGGCGCCGGGTACGCCGCCGCAACCTCCCTCCAGCACCTCCTCACGATGAGCGGCCCCGCGATAGCCCTTGTCGTCCTGATCGCTTTGGGGGCTGCGCTCCTGCGGCGCCACTACTCCCGGCCCGCACGACGCACCGACACTCCTGCGAGTGCCTCCAGCCGCCCCGACCACGACCGGCTACCGGTGCCGCCCGCTACGCGGTGATCGGACGGGAAGTGACAGACCTCCTCAGCCCGACCTTGCCACCCTTGAGCATGCGAGCTTCCTTTCCGACCGGGCCGGGCGGCGGCAAACCGATAAGCGGGTCGTCTCAGGTGGTGCGGCGGCATCGAGCGGTACCGGGCCGGCTGACGGCCCGGAGGTCGGCGTCAGGGCGCCCCGGCTGACCGGGCGCCCTGACGTGCTCTGCCGACCGGGTTCAGCCAGCGAGCACGGTCAGCCCCCTCCGGGCCCGGGTGCTCACCGTGCCGTCCGCGGCCAACGCGACGGCATGCACCGCCAGCCACGTTCAGCCGGCGAACACAGCCAGCGCCCTCCGGACCCAGGTGCTCACCACACCATCCGCAGTCGGCGCGACGGCATCCTCTGCCAACCACGTTCAGCCGGTGAACACAGCCAGCCCCCCGCCCAGGCCCGGGTACTCACCGCGCCGTCCGCAGCCGGCGCGACCGCGTGCGCTGCCAACCAGGGGTTCAGTCGGTGAGCACGGTCAGTCCCTTCGGGGCCCGGGTGTTCACCGTGCCGTCCGCGGCCAGCGTGATGTCGAGCTGTTCTCCGCCGGCCTCAAGACCGGTGACCGTGAGCGGTCCGAAGGAGCGGGCGAATCCGGGTGCCACGGTGACCGTGCCGCCGGGTACGTCCGCGTCCAGGCCGAGCGCGGCCCGCAGCACGTGCACCGACGCCGCCGCGGCCCAGGCCTGCGGGCGGCAGGACGCGGGGTAGGGGGCGGGCCGTGCCGCGGCCTGGTCGCCGTGGCCGGCGAAGAGTTCGGGCAGCCGGGCGTCGAAGGCCGTCGACGCGGTCAGCAGGCCCGCCGCAAGGGGCGCCGCCGCATCCGCGAAACCGGCCCTGACCAGGCCGTGCACGGCGATCGCCGTGTCGTGCGGCCAGATGGAACCGATGTGGTAGCCGTACGGGTTGAAGCCCGTCGCCGCGCTGCTGAGGGTGCGCAGACCATGGCCGGAGTCGAGGTCGGGCCGGGTCAGCCGGGCGGCCAGCAGCGCGCTCTCCTCCCGGTTCAGCAGGCCCGTGCCGAGGAGGTGTCCGAATCCGGAGGTGATCGCGTCGACGGGCCTGCCGTCGAGGTCGAGCGCGAGCGCCGGGTACGGGCCGTCGGCGTCCTCCACCCAGAAACGCTCGCGGAAGCGGGCGGCGAGCCGTTCGGCCCACTCCTCCCAGGCGTCCGCGCCGGGCCGGCCGAAGGCCCGCAGCAGGGCCGCGCCACCGCGCGCCGCCTCGTACGCGTACGCCTGGACCTCGCACAGCGCGATGGGCGGTTCGGCGAGGCGGCCGTCCTGGTGCCGGACGGCGTCGCCCGAGTCCTTCCAGCCCTGGTTGGCCAGGCCGCGGCCGGTCAGGTCGACGTACTTCAGGAAGCCGTCGCCGCCCGCGTCGCCGTGGTCGCGCATCCAGGCGAGCGCCGACTCGGCGTGCGGCAGGAGCCCTTCGACCTGCTCCGGGGCCAGGCCCCAGCGCCAGGCGTCGTGCAGCAGCGTGATCCACAGCGGGGTCGCGTCGACCGTGCCGTAGTACACCGGCGGCAGCGCGAAGGTGTCCGCGAACTCCCGGCTGCCGCGCCGCACTTCGTGCAGGATCTTGCCCGGCTGCTCCTCGGTGGCCGGGTCGACGACGGCGCCCTGGCGGCGGGCGAGGGTGCGCAGGGTGCCCGCGGCGAGTTCGGTGCCGAGCGGGAGCAGCATCCGTGCCGCCCACAGCGAGTCACGGCCGAAGAGGGTGAGGAACCAGGGGGCGCCGGCGGCGAGGAACTGGTCCACGCGGCCGTCCGGCGCCGCGCCGTCCTCGTCCGATCGCGGGTCGGTCAGGCGCAGCCGGTCCAGGTCGGCCACCGACTGCCGCAGCCAGTGGTCGAAGCGGTGGTCCGCGGAGCGCAGCGCGGGGGTGCGCCACGGTACGGCGCCGGCCGGGGGCGCCGGGAACTGGTCGCCGTCCGCGTGGGCGGCCGTGCAGTGCAGCGTCGCCGTCCACCGGGCGCCGGGGCCCAGTTCGACGTCGTAGGACAGGCGTCCGGTGCCGGGGTCGAGCCGGTCGGCGGCCGGTTCGGCGGCCAGCCGCACGGTGAGGCCGTCGCGCGACCAGTCCAGCGTGGCGCCGTCCGCGGCCCGCGCCGGGACGAGGGCCTGGCGGTCGCCCGATTTGACGCGCTCCATGGGGGCCAGGTCGGTTCCGGCGGTGACGGTGAGCCGGAAGGCCACGTCGCGCTGTCCGGCGTTGACGACCGTGAACTCCTCCGTCAGCCGGCCGGCCGTGACGGTGCGTCCGCGGTGCAGTTCCACGGCCGGGTCCGCGGTGCTCTCGCCGAGCCCGCGCAGGATCGCCCGGAAACCGGCCCGGTCGGCGTCGCCGAAGCCGCCCGTGACGGGCACGAGCGGGATGCCGTCGACCGCGGCGGTCAGCCGGGACAGGGCCCTGACGTCGCCGTGGTAGAAGCCGTCGACGCCGTGCTCGATCTGCCCGTCCGGGCGGGAGAGCGCGAAGCTCGGCGCGCAGAGTGTGACGACCGCGTCGTGCAGGAAGGGCTGCAGTCCCTCGGGGGTGTCCGCGGACTCCGATTCCGGGTCGCCTGTGTCCTGGGGCTTGACAGTGGTGTCCAAAAGAGAAGAACCTCTCATCGTTAGATCGTTCCAAAGACATTAATCTCCTCGTCAGAGCGATGACAATGCTTTTGGAACGCTCAAATCGATCCACCAGGGCTCTACACGGCCCTTTCTCGTCGGAGACCCGTATGCCCCGCACCCCGCGTTCCCCGGCCGCACCGGGCCCGGTCACCCTCGCCATGGTCGCCCGCCGCGCCGGTGTCTCCCCGCAGACGGTATCCAATGCGCTCAACTCCCCGCAGCTGCTGCGCCCCGAGACCCTGGAGCGGGTGCGGCAGGCCGTCGACGAGATGGGATACCGGCCGAGCCGGGCCGCGCAGACGCTGCGCACCCGCACCAGCAAGCTGATCGGCTACGGCATCCAGCCCTCCCCGGCCGGCACCACGATCCCGATCATGGACCGTTTTCTGCACGCCCTGTCCCAGGCCGCGGACGAGGCCGGATACCGGATCCTGCTGTTCGCGAGCCCGCCCGGCGAACCCACGCTCGAGGGGTACGAGGAACTGCTCGGACAGCACGAGGTCGACGGGTTCGTGCTCAGCGGGACCGCGCGCCACGACCCCCGTCAGACCTGGCTCGCCAAGCGGGGCGTGCCGTTCGTCGGCTTCGGGCGGATGTGGTCGGGGCGGCCGGTCGGCGACTGGGTCGACGTGGACGGCGCCTCGGGCACGGATGCCGCGGTGGAGCACCTGGTCGCCCTCGGACACCGGCGGATCGCCTTCCTGGGCTGGCCGCGCGGCTCCGACGTCGGTGACGACCGGGCCGCGGGCTGGCAGCGTGCGATGCGCCGCCACGGGCTGGCCACCCGGGCGCGGCGCGCACAGAGCGTGGACGACATCGAGGCCGCGCACGACGCGGTCAAACCGCTCCTGGACGCCGGTGCGACGGCCGTGGTCGCGGCCAGCGACACGCTGGCCCTCGGCTGCTACCACGCGCTGCGCGAGCGCGGTGCCGCCCCGGGCCGGGACGTCGCCGTGATCGGCTTCGACGACTCCCCGACCGCCGCGCTCCTGTCGCCCGCGCTGTCCTCGATCGAGCAGCCGCTGGAGGCGGTCGGCCGGGAGTGCCTGCGGCTGCTGCTGGCGCGGATGGCCGACGCCGGCGCGCCCCCGGAACGGGTCCTGCTGGCGCCGTCGCTGGTCGTGCGCGACAGCGTGCCCGGCGCGGAGGCGGGCGCCGACGGACCGGCAGCCCGCTAGCCGTCGCCCGCGAAGACGCGCACGGCTGAGACCTTGTACACCGGCCCGCACGGGCCCCGAACCCCCCTTTCTCCTCCCCCACCCCGGGTCGCGGTCCGCCGCGCCGCCCGGGCGGAGCCGCACGTCCCAACCCGAGTACACCGGAGGAAGCAATGACCACCCGCACGGCCGCCGCGGCCCTCGCCACCTGCGCGGCTCTGATGGCCGCCACCGGCTGTTCGTCGAGTTTCGGCGACGGCAAGGAGACCGAGCAGGACGCCGGCGCCAAGCAACACCTGACGGTGCTCATCGCCACGTCGGGCGACGCCGAGACCAAGGCCGTCAAGGACGCGGCCGCCGCGTACCAGAAGCAGTCCGGCAACACGGTGACCGTGGAGATCGCCAAGGACATGAACCAGCAGCTGGCGCAGTCCTTCGCCGGGCACAAGCCGCCGGACGTCTTCTACGTCAACTCCGACCAGTTCGCCAACTACGCGAAGGCGGGCTCGCTGTACGCGTACGGCGACCAGATCAAGGACGCGGACGACTTCTCGGCGCAGCTGCGCTCCTCCTTCACCTACGACGGTCAGCTGGTGTGCCTGCCCAAGGACACCTCCACGCTGGGTCTGGCCATCAACACCGAGCTGTGGCAGAAGGCCGGGCTGACCGAAAAGGACTACCCGACCACCTGGGCCGAGCTGAAGCAGGTCGCGGGCAAGCTCACCGGGGACGGGGTGACCGGACTCGTCACCACCAACGAGTACCAGCGGCTCGGCGTCTTCATGAAGCAGGCGGGCGGCTGGGTCACCGACGCACGGCAGACGAAGATGACCGCCGCCGGCGCCAAGAACGCGCAGGGCCTCGCCTTCGCGCAGTCCCTGCTGAAGTCGGGGTCGATGAAGTACGCCAAGGACGTCGACACCAGCTGGGGCGGCGAGGCGCTCGGCAAGGGCAAGGCCGCGATGACGATCGAGGGCAACTGGCTGGCCGGAGCCATGAAGGCCGACTACCCGGACGTCAAGTACAAGGTCGTGGAGCTGCCCGCGGGACCGGCCGGCAAGGGCACGCTCGCCTTCAGCAACTGCTGGGGCGTGGCCGCCGAGAGCGCGCACCAGAAGGCCGCCGTGGATCTGGTGAAGTACCTCAGCTCCGGTGGGCAGCAGCTGAAGTTCGCGGACGCCTTCGGTGTCATGCCCTCCCGCACCAGCTCGCTGGCCACCTACGCGCAGCAGGCGCCTGAGGCCAAGGCATGGGTGGCCGGCGCCGCGTACGCGCAGGGCCCGGTGACCATCGCCGGGTTCGAAAAGGTGCTCGGCCAGTTCAACACCGATCTGCAGGCGCTGCGCACCGCCGACCCGAAGAAGATACTCGCCGACCTCCAGAACAACGGCGAACAGGCCATGGCGAAGGGCGAATGAGCCGTCATGTCCCCCCGCACCACCCGCGCCGCGGGCCAGCCCCGCGGCGACGGTTCCTCCGACTTCGGACGGCCGCGTGCAGCGGCACGTTCCCGGTCGACCGGTTCGCCGGGCGCACCTGACGCGCCCGGCGGGGCCGGTCCCACCGCGGCGCCCCGCGCCAACCGCGCCCCGCGCGCGGGGCGCCGCCTCGGTGAGGGCATATGGGGCTGGCTGTTCGTCAGCCCCATGGTGCTCGTCCTCGGTCTGTTCCTGATGCTGCCGATCCTGATGGCGCTGTGGGTGAGCCTGCTGCACTGGGACGGGCAGTCCAATCCGTTCAGCGGCCAGGCGAAGTTCGTGGGCCTGGACAACTACCGGGCGCTGCTGACCGAGGACGGTCTCGACCGCACCCTGTTCGCGACGTCGCTGCGCAACAACGCCTACTACGTGCTGCTGACCGTGCCGTTGCAGACGGCTCTGGCACTGGTGCTGGCGCTCGTCGTCAACCAGCGGCTGCTGCGTGCCCGCAGCGCCCTGCGCACCGCGTTCTTCTTCCCGTCGGTCACCAGCTCGATCGCGGTGTCCACCGTCTTCCTGTTCCTGTTCCAGGGCAGCGGGGCCGTGAACTCGCTGCTGTCCTGGATCGGGGTGAAGGGCCCGAACTGGTTCGCCGACCCGCGCGGGGTGCTCTCGGTGCTGCTCGGCGCGCTGGGCATCGTGGATCCCGACCATCCCTCGGGCGCGCTGGCCGAGCACTCCTTCCTCGGTCTGTCCTGGTTCCAGTGGCTGTCCGGGCCGTCCGTCGCGATGTGCACGATCATCCTGCTCGCCGTGTGGACCACCTCCGGCACCTTCATGCTGATCTTCCTCGCGGCGCTCCAGGACATCCCGCGGGAACTGGAGGAGTCGGCCGCCATGGAGGGCGTCAACCGGTTCCAGATGCTGCGCCACATCACGCTGCCCGCGCTGCGGCCGGTGCTGTTCCTCGTGCTCACCCTGGGTCTCATCTCCACCTGGCAGGTCTTCGACCAGGTGTATGTGATGGGGCAGGGCGCTCCCGGCAACACGACGCTGACCCCGGCGTTCCTGTCGTACTCGTCCGCGTTCGACGACGCCGACTTCGGGCAGGGCGCGGCCATCGCGTTCATCATGCTCGCCCTGATCCTGTGCCTGACCGCGTTGCAGCGCTGGGCGTTCAGGGACCGCGACGCCCGCCCCAGGAGGAAACGATGACGTCGACGACACGGGCCGTCCGCAGCCAGCACCGTCCGGTGCTCGGCCGGTATCCGCTGTCGGTGCGGATCGTGGGGTATGTCCTGGTGGCCGGGCTGGGGCTGCTGTACATCCTGCCGTTCGTCCTGCAGTTGGTGACCGGTTTCAAGACCGATCCCGATGCCGCGTCGCACCCGCTGTCGCTGGTGCCGGTCACCCCGACGACCGCCGCGTACCAGCGGCTGCTGGGGCTGAGCGAGGCCGGCGACGGGGTGCCGTTCCTGCGCTGGCTGGGCAACTCGGCGGTGGTGGCCGTCCTGGTCACCGCCGGGCGGGTGCTGTTCGACTCGATGGCCGGGTACGCGCTGGCCCGGCTGCGGTTCCCCGGGCGGGGTCTGCTGTTCGGGTTCGTGCTCGCGGTGATGGCGGTGCCCGGGGTGGCCCTGCTGATCCCGAAGTTCCTGGTCCTGAACACATTCGGGCTGTTCGACACGTACACCGGCATGATCCTGCCGCTGATGGTGGACGCGGCGGGCATCTTCATCATGAAGCAGTTCTTCGAGTCGGTTCCCCGGGAGGTGGAGGAGGCGGCCCGGGTGGACGGCGCCGGTGTCTTCCGCACCTTCTGGTCCGTGGTGCTGCCGATGGCGAGGCCCGCGCTGCTGACCTTGACCATCCTGTCGTTCCAGAGTTCGTGGAACGAGTTCACGCACTTCCTGGTGGCCACGCAGTCCGCCCAGTACGAGACGCTCACGACGGGGCTCGCCCGGTTCGTCTCGGGTGGCCTCGGCGGTGGCACCCAGTACCCGCTGAAACTCGCCGCGGCCCTGCTGGCGACCGTTCCGGTGGCGGCGCTCTTCTTCTGCTTCCAGCGGTACTTCGTGCAGGGCGCCAACGCGGGCGCGGTCAAGGAGTGACACCGCGCCGGCGGCCGGGGTCGATGACCCGGGCGGTGCTCGGCCCCGGCCGCCGGTGACGCGTCAGCCCGGGCGCTACCGGGTGACCGGGGCCACCCGGAAGGTGCCGGAGCACACCTTCCAGCCGGCCGGCACCAGGACCGCGGTGCGGGAGGCCGGCGGATAGACCCGCAGATAGGTTCCGGTGGCCTGACAGGTCCCTACGACGGGACCGTTGGTGGTGCGGATGACCGCGGACGCCGAGTGGGCGGGGGCGAGCGTCACGGTCGAGACGGCCCCTCCGGTCCGGGTGGCGGCCGCGCCCATCTGGTGATGGGCGGCGTCGAGGACGCTGACGCCGGGGTAGCCGCGCAGGGCGCAGCCGCTGGTGCCGGTGTTGGTGAACCGGATCGGCCAGTACAGCGAGCCCGCGGCGCCCTCCTTGCGTCCCATGGACACATACAGGTCGCTCACCGTGCAGGTGGGCGGGCCGGCCGGGGCCGCCGCCGTGGTCGTGGCCCAGGCGGCACCGGCCGCCGCGCCGCCCGTGAGAAGGGCGGTCGCCGAAGCGATCGCGACGCGCCGGGTGAAGTGTCGTGAGTGAAGAAACATGCAATACCACCTCTATCGGGTGAATGGGTGGATGTGTGTCATTCTCTTGGATGCGCGCGACCGCCGAAAAGTTGTGCCGGCCGCCGATTCCCTGACCGGCGGGCGGTGGCGGAAGGGACATGCCGTGGACCGGGGCAATGAGCGGGGTGCCGCGGGGGGGCGCACCAGGCTGGCCGTCTTGTCGCCATCGCCGGGAGTCGAGTGTGTGCAGGCCGCTTGAGCCGAGCCGTCGGGCGTGTGCTTCGCCCGTTCGCCCCGCCCCGCGTTCCGCGCCCGCCGGGCGCCGGCGCGGGTGGGCGAGCGGTGAGGTCTCGCGGTCACAGCGTCCGGGCGGGTCGCGGCGGGACGACATCGCCGCTCTGACGGTCGTGCTCCTTGCGCCCGAGGGGGCGGCCGACGCGTCCGCGCGGCGCGGCACATGACGTGCCGCCCTGCGCGTCTGCCTCTCACCGCGGTCCCTCGGCCCGGGCCCCTTCCACCGGCTGCTGACCGCCGTCGTCGTACCCCGGCCCGTCGCCCTGGTCTCGACGCTCGCCGCGGACGGTGCGACGGCCGGTCCGGCCCCGCCCTCGTTGTTCACCGTGGCCTGCACCGATCCGCTCGTGGTCCGGTTCACCTCGGTGGGGCGCAAGGACACGCTGCGCAACGTCGAGGCGACACGCGCGTTCGCGCCTGACGGGCCGGGCGGGGACCGGGCTAGGGGCTGGGCAGGTCGTCGATGGTGCGCTGCCGGGCAGAGCGGGTGGCGCCGAAGCCGGTCTCGTGGTCCCAGACATGGGCGCACGAGGGGCACTGCAGATGCAGCATGCTGCCGTTGTGGGCGAGCAGATAACGCCAGTGCTCGGCACAGGTGCGCCGCTCGGCGCAGGTCGCGCAGCCGTCGCCGTCGGCGCAGTGGGGGCAGGGCACCCAGGCCCGGCGGCCGATGTCGGCCTGCGGGTCAAGCGGCAGCACGGCCACCCCCGCGCGGCGGCAGCACCCCGGCCGCGACCAGGTCGTCGTACACGCGCCGCTGCTCCTCGTCGAGGCCGGAGTACAGCAGGTCGTACGCCGCCTCCTCGCCGCGCAGCACCTCGGCCGGGTCCCAGTGCGGGCCGACGGCCGCAAGGACGTGGGCCCGTCGGTGCGCCTCGTGCGCGGTGAGGTCGACAGTGAAGTCGACCGGAGCGGAGCCGTCCGGCCGCCCGGCGGCGGGCTCGTCGGGGCCGGCGGGAGGCGTGGGGTCAGGGGCGGCCATGGGGTCGAACTTAGGTTTGCCTGCTTCACCAGGGCAAGGGTGCGTGGGCGACGTCACAGGCCCGCGCGATGCCCGTGCCGGGCCCACTGCCCTCACGGAGGGTAGTTCCGGCTTCAACAGGGGTGATGATAGGAGGGCAGCGGACGATCAACGCCGAGCGGCACAGGACGAAGGAGCACAGGTGACACAGACGGCAGCGGCGACGGACACCGAACGGCGTGTCTACGTCGACAAGCAGAGCCCGGGCGCGTACCGCGCGCTGACCGCCACGGCCGAGGCGGTACGCGTCGTGGCGGACGAGGCGGGCCTCGACCGTGCCCTGGTCGAACTGCTCAACGTCCGGGTGTCCCAGCTCAACGCCTGCGCCTACTGCCTCAGCCTGCACACCCGGGCGGCCCTGCGGGCCGGCGAGACGACGCAGCGCCTGGGCGTCCTGCCCGCCTGGCGGGACACGGAGCTGTTCTCCCCGCGGGAGCGGGCGGCGCTCGCCCTGGCCGAGGCCACCACGCACCCCGCGGACGCCGACGCCCAGACCATCGCCTACGCGCAGGCGCGGGCGGTGCTGTCGGACGCCGAGACATCCGCGGTGATCTGGGTGGCGATCACCATGAACGCCTTCAACCGGGTCTCGGTCATGAGCAAGCACCCGGTACGCGGCGCGGCCCCGCTCGGTACGGCCTGACCGTCGCCCGGGGCGAGGAGGGAGACAAACCGGGCCGGTCAGGTGCCGAGTGCCGCGAGGACCACCGCTCTGGCCTCCTCCTGGACCCGGCGCAGGTGGTCAGGACCACGGAAGGACTCGGCGTAGATCTTGTAGACGTCCTCGGTGCCGGAGGGGCGGGCCGCGAACCAGGCGTGCTCGGTGGCCACCTTGATGCCGCCGATGGCGGCGCCGTTGCCCGGGGCCTCGGTGAGCACGGCGGTGACGGGCTCACCGGCCAGCGTCTCGGCGGTCACCTGGGCCGGGGAGAGCTTCGCGAGGAGGGCCTTGTCCTGTCGGGAGGCGGGCGCGTCGATGCGGGCGTACGCGGGCTCGCCGAAGCGGTCGGTGAGCCGGGCGTAGTGCTCCGAGGGCGTCCGGCCGGTGACGGCCGTGATCTCGGAGGCGAGGAGGGCGAGAAGGATGCCGTCCTTGTCCGTCGTCCACACCGAACCGTCCCGGCGCAGGAAGGACGCGCCGGCCGACTCCTCGCCGCCGAAGCCGAGTGTCCCGCCCAGCAGCCCGTCCACGAACCACTTGAACCCGACCGGAACCTCGACCAGCCGGCGGCCGAGGTCGGCGGCGACCCGGTCGATCATCGAGGACGACACCAGCGTCTTGCCGATGCCCGTGTCCGCGGGCCACGCGTCGCGGTGGCCGTAGAGGTAGGAGATGGCGACGGCGAGGTAGTGGTTGGGGTTCATCAGACCGGCGTCCGGTGTGACGATGCCGTGCCGGTCGGCGTCGGCGTCGTTGCCGGTGGCGATGGCGAAGCGGTCCCGGCGCTCGATGAGCGAGGCCATCGCGTACGGCGAGGAGCAGTCCATCCGGATCTGGCCGTCCCAGTCCAGCGTCATGAACCGCCAGGTGGGGTCGGTGTACGGGTTGACCACCGTCAGGTCGATCCGGTGTTCCTCGGCGATGCGGCCCCAGTAGGCGACCGACGCCCCGCCCAGCGGGTCGGCGCCGATGCGCACCCCGGCCGCCCGGATCGCGTCCAGGTCCAGCACGCTCGGCAGATCGGCGACGTACCGGCCGAGGAAGTCGTACCGGCCGGTGCCGGCCGCGGCGAGCGCCCGGGCGTAGGGGATGCGCCGTACGTCCTTGAGGCCGCCGGTGATGATCTCGTTGGCGCGGTCCTGGATCCAGGAGGTGGCGTCCGAGGCCGCGGGGCCGCCGCTCGGCGGGTTGTACTTGAAGCCGCCGTCGGCGGGCGGGTTGTGCGACGGAGTGACCACCACCCCGTCCGCGAGGCCGAGGGCGCGGCCCCGGTTGTGGCTGAGGATCGCGTGCGAGACGGCCGGTGTCGGGGTGTACCCGTCCGCGTCGTCGATCAGCACCGTGACGTCGTTGGCGGCGAACACCTCCAGCGCGGTGACCTTCGCGGGTTCCGACAGCGCATGGGTGTCGGCGCCGAGGAACAGGGGGCCGGACACGCCCTGACCGGCCCGGTACTCGCAGATCGCCTGGCTGGTGGCGGCGATGTGGTCCTCGTTGAACGCGCTCGCCAGGGACGACCCGCGGTGTCCCGAGGTGCCGAACGCCACCCGCTGGGCCGGTTCGGCCGGGTCCGGGTGCAGCGCGTAGTACGCCGTGACCAGCCGGGCCACATCGACCAGGTCCTCGGGGCGGGCCGGCGTGCCCGCTCGTTCGTGCGGCATGGGTCCGTTCCTCCGCGTCGTGGGTCCATCGCTCGGCGTCCCATCTTTCCCCGCCGCGGCCCCGCTTCGCGAGGGGGCCCGGCCGGGCGCTCACCGCCGTTCCGGCCGACGTCCCGCGGGCAGGGCGTGAAGCGGCGGCCGACGGGATCGCCAGTCATGGTCTGTTCCCCTCGGAGGTCCGGGAGCCGACCACCGCAGCGTACGGCGGCCCGCCCGTCCCGGCCGGACGAGGCGGCCTGGGCGGGGCAGCGGGAGGCCGGGCACGCCGGGGTACGCCCCATGCACCGGAGTACAGGCGGGCGCCCGCAGGACGGCCGTGCGCCGGGAGCGGTCCGGGTGCGCCCGGTCAGCCGGCGTCGGCGTGGGTGACCCGGATCTTGGACTGGCCGTGCGGCAGCCGCTCCCAGTCGTCCATGAAACGCGCCCGCAGTCCATGCCGCCCGGCCAGCGCCACGAGGGTTTCGGTGCGGTAGCAGAAGTCCTCCCGCAGCACATGGTGTTCCGCGCCCTCGGTGCGGTCGAAGGTGAAGTCGAACCAGCCGCCCGGTGCGAGCACACGGCCGACATGGCTCAGGCACTCCTCGATGACCGGCAGCGGCGAGTGCGAGAACACGCTGTGCGCGTGTACGACGTCGAAGTGCGCGTCGGGCAGGAAACGCAGCGTCAGCTCGCGCACCGGGGTCAGTGTGGGCAGCCGCTCGCGCAGTCCCCTCTCCACGATGGTGTCCTGCTCCACGATGGTGTCCTGCGCGGCCAGGAGGATGTCCGGCGAGATGTCGATGCCGTAGTAGTGCCCCGGTTCCAGATGGCGGATGGACCGCCAGCCGCCGCGCAGGTTGCCGCAGCCGATCTCCAGCATGCGGTGCCCGGGGCGCAGCCCGTGCCCGAGCAGGTAGTCGAACTGCAGCGCGCCCAGCGCCAGCCACCGCTCGCGGTTGCGGCTGCCGACCGCCGCGTCCGGGCCGGCCCGGGTGTCGGAGCGCATCACGGCCCGGTAGTAGGAGATGTGGTCCGGGTGGCGCTCGCGCAGCACGACGCGGCGCGGATTGTCCTGTCCGACCAGGGCGAGACCGCGGCCGAACCGGTCCCGCAGACCGGCCGCGACGGACGACTTGCCCGAGGCGCTGTTGCCGCGCAGCACGAGCAGCCGGGTTTGTGCGGTGCCCACTGCCACGACGGGGACGCTACCGCAGCGCGGCCCGGCCGCTTCGGCGCGAGGGATGCCGTGCCCGGGCCGGGGCGCCCGGTTCACGGGACCGTGGAGTGCCCGTCCATCCCCGAGTTCACCGCACCGGACTCCCCTTCCGCATGCTGACCACTCTCGGCGGGCCTTCCGGGTTCTGGACGGAGGGCATAAAAAGATCGACGTCAACCGGACCGGAAGGGACATACCGATGAAGCTGCACACCCGTCAGTGGGGCGACGGCGAGCGGGTCGCCGTACTCGTCCACGGGATCATGGCGGACCACAGGACCTGGCGTCGTGTCGGACCGGCGCTGGCCGACCGGGGCTACCGGGTGGTCGCGGTGGACCTGCGGGGGCACGGCGCGAGCGGGCGGGGGGAGTACAGCGCCGACAACTGGGCCGACGATCTCGTCGACACCCTCCCGGCCGCCCCGGAGCTGGCGATCGGTCACTCACTGGGCGCGATGGCGCTGGCCGGCGCCGTCGAGCGGCTTGCCCCGGCCCGGGCCGTGTACTGCGACCCGGCCTGGGAGATGAGACCGGAGGCCGGCGCGGGGGCGGCACGGTTCGCGGCCTTCAAGGACGCCACCCGGGACATGATCACCAGCCTCAATCCGCGCTGGGAGGAGGCCGACGTGGACGTGGAACTGGCCACGCTCGCGGCCTGGGACCCGAAGACCGCGCACGCGATCGCCGGCGTGTACGCGGTCAGCCGTACGCCGGCCCGCGCGGTGGTGCCCTCGTTGGTGCTGGCGGCCGATCCGAGCACGCTCGTATCCGCCGAACTGCAAGGACGGCTGACACGACGCGGCTTCGAGGTACGCAAGGTCGGCGGCGCCGGTCACACCCTGCACCGCGACGACTTCGACGGTTTCATGAGCGCGCTGGCCGACTGGATCTGAACACCGACTGGATCTGAACGACGCCTCTGCCGCACACGCCGCCCGGCCGGTGCCCACCGCCGACTCCCCCGCGCACGACGGCGCGCCGTACGTCGGCTGCGCCGCCGGGACCGGCGGGACGGGGGTCCGGCGCGTTGCCCCCGGGGCCGGGCGGTCCGTGGCGTGCGCGGCCGTACCGTACGCGGCCGTACCGTGCGCGCGTGCCCGGTGTCGGGCATGCCGCCCGGCAGGGCCCGGACCCGCTCGTCGCCCCGTGTGTGCCGGCTTTTCAGCCGGTCGGCGGCGGCCGGCGCCGCGTCGTCGTGGGCCGCGGCGGTTCGTACACTGATCGCGGTGCCGGGCGGGAGGAGGTGGCCACGGATGGGACACGGCACGCGGCGGCAGCCGGTGGGGCTGTTCGTCGGCCTGTGCACCCTGGACGTCGTCCAGTTGGTGGACCATGTGCCCGGGCCCGACGAGAAGCTGACGGCCCATGACCAGACGGTGGCCGCCGGGGGTCCCGCCGCGGGCGCCGCCGCCGTCTTCGCCCATCTGGGCGGCCGGGCACGGCTTCTCACGGGTCTCGGCCGTCATCCGCTGGCCCGGGCCGCCGCGGCCGACCTCGCGGCGCTGGGCGTGAGCGTCGACGACCTGGCGGGTGACACGGCCGGGCCGCCCGCCGTCTCATCGGTGCTGGTGACCGCCGGGAGCGGACGGCGGGCCGTCGCCTCCACCAACGCCGGCCGGCACCGGCTCGCCGCGCCGGACGGTCTCGACGCCCTGGTGGCCGACTGCGACATCGTGGAACTCGACGGGCACCACATGGAGTTGGCGATCGCCGTGGCCCGTGCGGCGCGGGCCGCGGGCCGTCCCACCGTGCTGGACGGCGGCAGTTGGAAGGAGGGCACCCAGGCCCTGCTGTCCTCCATCGACGTGGCCGTCTGCTCGGCCGACTTCCGTCCGCCGGGCACCCGGACTCCCGCCCAGACGCTTGCGTATCTGCACGCGCGGGGGGTGACCTGGGCGGCGGTCAGCGGGGGCGCGGACCCCGTCGTCTGGTCGGGCCCCGACGGGAAGGGCGTGGTCGAGGTGCCACCGACCGTGGTGGTGGACACCCTCGGCGCGGGGGACTTCCTGCACGGTGCGTTCGCCTACCACTGGGCGCCTGTCCATGGCGCCGGCGCCATGGGCGAACGGGACCGCGCCGATCGGTTCGCCGTGGCCCTCGCCCGGGCGGCGGAGGTGGCGTCGCGGTCGTGCGCGTCGTTCGGCACCCGCTCCTGGATGCTCGGAAGGTGACGGCGTCGACGAGGGGCACCAACGGCCGGGCCCGGCCAGGTCCTTGGCGCCGGGAGTGACCGTGGGCAGGGAGCGCCGGATCAGGGCAGCAGGGTGTCGAAGGCGACGTCCAGATGGCGTGGGCCGCGCAGCAGCGCGTTGTGCCGGTAGGGCGGCGGGTCCTCGACGAGACGGGGGTTGTCCAGACGGCGGGCCAGCTCGGACAGCGCGATCTGGGTCTCCAGGCGGGCCAGCGGCGCGCCGAAGCAGATGTGGACGCCGCTGCCGAAGCCGAGGTGCTGGATGTCACCGCGGTCCGGGTCGAACCGGTCGGGGTCGGGGAAGCGCTCCGGGTCGCGGTTGCCGGCGGCGAGGACGAGCCAGATGCGCGAGCCCTTCGGGATGATCACCCCGCGCACGTCGATGTCCGTGATGCAGGTGCGCTGCGTCACCAGGTGCACGGGAGGCTCGTACCGCAGCAGCTCCTCCACGATCCTGACGGACAGGTCCGCGTCGTCGCGCAGCCGGTGCAGGTGCTCGGGGTGCCGCAGCAGGGTGAGCATGCCGCCCGCGATCAGGTTCACCGTCGTCTCGTGGCCCGCGATGAGCAGCAGCACCGAGGTGCTGAGCACTTCCATCATCGTCATCGCGCCGTCCGGGCCATGACTGGTCACCAGGTCGGACAGCATGTCGTCGCGGGGTTCCTTGGCGCGCCGCTCGACCAGCCCGGCCAGATACATGCCGAGCCGCATGCGCGCCTCCTGGGCGACGCGCCGCTCGTCGTCGCTCGCGTGCGAGCGGACGGCCGGGTCCAGGCTCGCGACGATCGGGTCGACCCAGGCGCGAAAGCGCGGTTCGTCCTCGCGCGGTACGCCGAGCAGCCGGCAGATCACGGTCACCGGGAACGGGTAGGCGAACTGGTCGACCAGGTCGATCTGCCGGGCGTCACCGAAGCCGTCGATCAGGTCGGTGACGATCCGGACGAGTTCGCCGCGCAGGGATTCCACCCGCCGCGGCCGGTGCGGCGGCCCGAAGGAGCTGTTGGCGATCCGCCGCAGCCGGTCGTGCTCGGGCGGGTCGAGCCGGATGAAGCTCGGCGGCAGCCCCGTCGCCTCGGGCCCGCCCGCCTCGTCGTCGCCGATCGCCGCGAGGTTGGTGGCGTCGGAGCTGATACGCGGGTCGTGCAGCAGGCTCTCGATGTCCCAGTAGGAGCTGATGACGTAGGGACCGCCCGGGCATCGCGCGCCTCCGGGGCGCCCGCGGCGGGCCGGCCGGCGGGGCCGTCGAGTCCTTCGGCCGTGATCGCCTGCACGGGGCAGGCGGCGACGGCGCGGGCGAGCCGTTGACGCTGGTCCGCCTCGGCCCGCGGGTTGTAGACGAGCGACTCCTCGCCGTGCATGGTGAAGACGTCCGGCGCGAGGAACGCGCACTGGGCGTACCCCTGGCACCTGTTGAGATCGACGACAAGCCTCATGGCGCTGCGCCCTTCCGGTGGCCGGGTCCGTCGTGCGCCGCCCGCGTCCGGACGGCGGTCATCTCCCCCGGCCAGCATGGGAGCGGCGGTGCGGGCGCCGCCCGCCGGGGCCGACCGATCGAGTGACGGACCGCGGCCACGGCACCGGTGCGCGGCCGGGTTCAGGTCGCCGCGGCCATGGACGGCAGGGGGCGGTTGGTGACGACGAGGATGTAGCCGCTGAGCACCAGCGACCAGGCCGGGAAGGCGAGTTCGGCCCAGGGCACGTTCGATGAGAGGAAGAGCAGGACGAGGGTGGTGACAAGGCCCAGCAGGATCAGCCAGCGCGGCAGCACACCGCGCCGGTAGCCGAGCACCGACAGCGAGCAGGTGAAGACGGCGGCCATGCGCATCGCGTATCCGGTCATCAGGGTGTACGCGAAGTGACTGCCGAAGGCCCAGGTCGGCAGCGCCGCTGCCGGACCGGCGGCCCGCGCGATGTCGAGTACGGCGGCGGCCGCCGCTGCCGCCCCGAACAGGGTGGCGACGAAGAGCAGACCGCTGCCGAGGAAGACGGTGGCGAGGAACCGGTCCTCGGCCTCGCCCAGGTGGCTGCGGACGACGCCGGTGAACCAGAGGAAGAAGACGCCGGCGAACGGCACGAGCGCGAGCGCCGTGTGCACCGCGTTGTGCCCAGCCGAGTCGACGAAGCCGGCGGCGGCGACCGCGTCGACACCCTCGGGGACGCCGATCCGGATGAGGACGATCGCCGCGGCGAGCAGCAGCGCGAAGACGACCCCGGCGAGCCCGGCGGCCCGTGGGGTCTGCAGTGCCCGCTCTCCCGACGACGTTGTCTGCATGCGCGGCTCGCTTCCTGTGCGGCGGCTGATGCCACCAGCAAGCCGTCTTCCGCAGCTCGCCGCCACCGGAACACGGCCGAACGGCACACCCGGAGGTCCGCGCGGGTCACCCGCCGGGACGGCGGGGTCTCACGGCGCCGGGGCGGGCGGCGTCCCGGCGCGCGTCATGGGAGCGAGGGTCAGTCCTCGGTCCAGCCGTGCTTCTTGGCGAACTGCAGGAACTCGCGCCGGATCTGCACGATCTGCTGGCCCGTCAGGGTCGGCGCCGTCTGCAGCAGAAGTTCCGTGATCTCGTTGGTGAACTCCACCGTCTGCAGCACATCGCACAGCGAATCGTCACCGACGGACCCCGACGCGGAGGCGGCACGTGCCGTCGCCCCCGGTGCCAGCCGGATCGACGACGCCTTGGGGCCCCGCTCCCCCTCCTCGATCTCGAACTCGACCGCGAGTCCGGTACGCACCATGGACTCGGGGATCAGAAGGTCGTTCACATGCAGAAAGACATCCTCGTCCCCGTGTTCCGGGGCGATGAACCCATATCCGCGAACGCTGTCGAACCTCACCACACGGCCTGCTGCCACACCAACCCCCAGACAACCCGGGCCACCTGCCCGAACGAATCAGCCCGCGAGTCTAGCAGCTGCCCCGCGCCCCTTCACCCGGGCGGCGGATCCGGCGGGCGGGCTTGTAGCACGATCCGTCCACGGGAGAGACTTCTACAACAGTGTAGATTGACGCATGTCGCCGGTACGCCGTGCCGGTCGGCTCCGCCACCGGGAGGGCGTTTCAGATGTTCGGCTTGAGCGAACTGGCCATGATCCTCATCGTCGTCATCGTGGTCCTGGGCATCAAGAAGCTGCCCGAACTGACGCGTTCGGCGGGCAAGGCGGCCCGGATCTTCAAGAGCGAGGCCAAGGCGCTCAAGGCACAGGACGCGCCGAGCGGCCCGTCCGCCGCCGGGGACGTGGTCAGCGGCACCGTGGTCGACCGGGACGGCTCGCCCCGCGCCTGACGGCACGGGCACCCGGCCGCCGGCGGTGCGTCAGCCGCCGACGGCCCGGCCCGCCTCGGCCCAGTCGGTGTGGAGCTTGTCGAGGCAGGCCCGGGCCTGGCCGCCGGGCGGGGTGCCCCGGGCGAAGGCCAGCATGTTGCCGGCGCCCGTGTTGTAGCCGAGGGCCAGCAGTTCGTCCCTGTCGTAGGCGGCGGGCCACTGGGCGGGGAGCCGGCCGCCCAGGTCGTGCAGGTACCAGGCCTCGGCCTCTATGGCGAGGTCCCGGTCGTCGGGCAGTTCCTCCAGGCGGCGGTCGGCGAAGTCCCGGCCCTTCTTGACCTCGTCGAAGGCGGCGCGGTGCATGTTCGCGATGCCGAAGGAGGCGTCGGGCCTGTACTTCTGCCAGGCCCGCTCCAGGCCGGGATCGTGCGGCTTGTACGACTCGTTGTAGAGGATCGCCATCAGCAGCTGGGCGCTGACGCCGGTGCGCCGGGCCCAGTCACGGACCTGGCGGGCGTAGTCGGCGGGGTCGTAGGAGGATGCCGCCGCCGGGGAGGCGGTGGCCGAGGGCACCCCGGTCGATGCGCGCGAGGGAGAGGCGGACGACCTCGCGGGCGGCGGGGTGTCGCCCTGCGGGGTGTTGGCGGCGCGCACGATGACGTACACGGCGAGGGCGAAGACCAGCACGGGCAGCCAGCGCCAGTGTCTCGGCGCCCGGGAATCGGACATGTCCGGTCCTCTCTCGCATCCCTCCCCCGGCCAGCACCCTTCTACCCGACCGGGGCTAAGACCCATGTGAGGCTGCGCCGCGCGGCCCCGGTCCGGCTCCGGCGCGGCGTGGTGCCCGCGGTGGGCGGACGGGTCACTCCTCCTCGTAGTAGTTGTTGACCACGACATCGGGTTCGTCGTCGGACAGGGCCTCGTTCAGCAGGGCGCCGCCGACCAGGCCCGCCGCACCCGCGCCGATGAGCGCGCCGGTGCCGAAGCGGCGTCCGCCCTGGTGCTGTTGGTCGCCGTGCGGCGCCGGGTGGCCCTGCTGCGGGTAGCCCTGCTGCACAGGGCCGGGCTGCGGGTAGCCCTGCTGCACAGGGCCGGGCTGCGGGTAGCCCTGCTGCACAGGGCCGGGCTGCGGGTAGCCCTGCTGCATCGGCTGTGGATACCCCGGCTGCGGCGGTGTGTAGAACGGCGGCGCCGTGGTCTGCACCCGCTGCGCGCAGCCGCCGCACACCTGCACCGGGCGCGGCACGCCCCACTGCGGCGACCACGTCACCATCGTCGCGCCGGGGCCGTGGTCGGGGTCGAAGAAGCAGGTCACGGGGGAACTTTCTGGGGGTTGGGGGGAACCGGGGTACGTCGGGGCGGGCGTGGAGACGAGGGTCGGCGTCGGCGCCACGGGTACCGGTGCCGCCACGGGCGGCGCTGCGGCGGCGGGCGGTGGCAGGTGCGGGCCCGTGCCCGCCGGCGGCGGGCTGACGGGTTCCGGGCCCGCCTCCGGCTCGCGCAGGACATCCACGCCGTAGTCGGCGGCGATGCCCGCGAGCCCGGAGGCGTGCCCCTGCCCGACCGCGCGGAACTTCCACTCGGCGCCATGCCGGTACAGCTCGCCGAAGACCAGCGCGGTCTCGTTCGACAGGCCGCCGGCGGCGAGGTCGTAGCGGGTCAGTTCGGCGCCGCCGTGCCGGTCGAGCACCCGGATGTGCGCCCGGTGGACCTGCCCGAAGGACTGGCCGCGGGCCGCGCCCTCGTAGAGGGAGACCAGGAAGACGATCTTCGATACGTCCGCCGGCACCCGGTCGAGGTCGACGTGGATCTGCTGGTCGTCCGGGCCGATCGGGCCGCCGCCACCGCAGTGCCGGACCGAACCGTCCGGACTGCTCAGGTTGTTGAAGAAGACGAAGTGCTCGTCGGAGGGCACCTTGCCCGACCCGTCGCACAGCAGTGCGCCGGCGTCCAGGTCGTAGCCCGTGTTCGCCTGCCAGCCGAGGCCGAGCGTCACCGCGCTCAGACCCGGGGCCTGCCGGCCCAGCGCCACGTTGCCGCCCTTGGTCAGGGGCACACTCATGCACGTCCTCCGCTGCTGCTTGCGCATCCCGTGCTCCTCGTGATCGACCAGAGCCCGGCCCTTACAGTTCCCCGATTGCGCAATGGATGAAGTGATCGCATGCGTCCGGCTCAGAGGTGGCCGACGATGGTGGGCAGCAGGTCCTGGAAGGTCCGGCCGGCCGCGGGCTCCCCGATGGCCTTCAGCTGCCAGCCGTCCGTCCCGCGGTGCAGCTTGGCCATGATCTGGGCGGTGTATGTGCCGCCGCCGCTCAGGGTGTACCGGGCCATTTCCTGCCCGGTGTTCTCGTCGACGAGGCGGCAGAACGCGTTCTGCACCTCGGCGAAGGTCTGTCCGGTGAACGAGTTGACCGTGAAGACGATCTGGTCGATGTGCGCGGGAACGCGGCCGAGGTCGACGAGGATCACCTCGTCGTCGCCGCCGGCGCCGCTGCCGCCGGTGAGGTTGTCGCCCAGGTGGCGCACCGATCCGTCGTCACTGGTCAGATGCTGGAAGAAGGCGACGTCGGCCAGCTGTCCGCCGGCGAAGAGCAGCGCCGAGGCGTCCAGATCGATGTCGCGGGGACCGGCCAGCTTGGCCAAAAAGCCCTTGCGCTGGGCCGCCTGCCAGCCGAGCCCCATCCGGACGGCGTTCAGTGCGGTGCCGTCGGACTTGCTCAGACTGATCTGCTGACCCTTGCTCAGATTGACCGACATGTGGGGTCTCGCTTTCTGTCGTGGGGGGCGGGTGAGGCCCTGGGGGCGGGGGATTCGGGCAGCCGGCGGCGCAGACGGGGCAGGCAGGACGCCGCGTTCCAGGTGTGCCTGCCGCCGGCGCCGCCGGGCCCGTTCGACGTCGTCGGCGTTCACCGGGCTCACCGGCCCGCGCGTCCCGGACTGCCCGGTGTCCCGGCCCTGGGCCGCCGCCCGGGGCGGCGTCGCCACGCCGAGGGCCGCGGCGGCCACCGCCACCACGGCGAGCACCCGCCCCGCCGAGCGGAGCGAGCCGGCGAACCGGACCGCCGTGCCGGCGGGGAGCAGCCCGTGTCCGACGAGCAGGAGTACGGCCGCAAAGACGGCGGAGATCAAGGACGGCAGCACGGCCGGCGGCAGCACGGCGCCGCCGGCGAGCGCGGGACCTTCGGCCGGGTACGCGCGGTGACCCGCCCTCGCGCGGCCGGCCGCACAGGCGCGGTACTCGTCGCCGG
>NZ_JBEPAP010000076.1:0-44047 GCF_040298665.1 Streptomyces sp. NPDC001508 | reverse complement strand
GACACCCGGCGATCGCCGCTGCCCGCACCCCGCAGAAACACCCGGAACCCGCCCGACACCCTTGATCAGAATTCACGCGGTGGATCGAGGCTCAGGCCGGAACAGGTCAGGGTCGTCGAGGGAGTTGTACTCGTAGGCGTAGCCGTGCGCCCACCGGTTGACGGTGATCGCGGTGATGTCTCGGGCCGGGTCGAAGCCGTGGTCGGCGAGGGAGCGGGCCATCGAGTCGCGTATCTCACGCTCGAAGGTCTCGAAAGGCATCCTGATCAGCTGTCGGCGGCCGGCCTTGTGCTGCTCGCGGCAGACCAGGCCGGGGGAATGGGGAGTGGCCGACAGGCAGACCACGGTGGGCAGTTCGGGCCGGTGCGGCATCGTGAAGTCGCCGATCTCGGTGACCGTCGGCAGGCCGAAGCCGCTGAAGAAGCCGGAGGGCGTGCTGACGCGGGAGACCCGGGCCGCGGCGAAGGGCCGCCAGTCCTTCAGCGCGACCCGCGCGTACACCAAAGGCACCTTGACGCCGTAGCGCATCGCGGTCACCTGTTCTTCGGGCAGTTCGGGGACGAGGTAGGAGGTGACGGAGTTCCAGCAGGCCATGACAGCGCCCTTGGCCTTCACCCGGTAGCTGCGTCCGCCCTTCGAGTAGGCGACGACCACACCGTGCCGGCCGGCATTGCGTACCTCGAACGCCGTGCTGGACAGCCGGACGCGGACTCGGTTGCCTGGGTGGTCGAGTCCGCTGTAGTCGGCTTTCGCGGTGACGATCTCCTGCCAGTCGGGGTGGCGCACATCGAATGCGTGCGGGACGAGCTTGCTGACGAGCAGGCGGGCGATCGACGCGTTGCCCTCGGGGAAGTAGAAGTTGCCGTCTTCCTCTGTTTCCTTCAGGTGCATCAACGGCGTGAAGCCGGCGCCCGGCCACGCGGCGTCGGTGAGTCCGAGTCCGTCGAAACCCGGCTGCCCGGTGGCCCATGCGTCGGCCGCGGCAACCCGGTCGACGTTGACGCCCCACAGGCCGTTCGTGCCGCGCTTGACGATTTCCAGGGCGTCGTCGTCCAGGCCGATCTTCTCCCGCAGGTAGGTCTCGTACGGAGTGCGCGCGAGGATCTGCTTCTTCTGGGCGTCGGTCAGGCCGGGGTAGAAGTCCTCGGTCGTGGTGCGCAGGCGCACCAGGGCCGACCGGCTTGCCTCGCTCATCGGCAGCTTGGCGACGTACGACGCCCAGGATTCCCCCGGTTCCTGGGTCACCAGACGGTCCTTGCCCCATCGTTCGGCGGTGAACAGGGTGGCGCTGCCCAGGGAGTAGGGGGCGTAGGCGTCGCTCTTGACCGTGGCCGCAAGGGCCTTGAGGTCGACGCCGAGATCCTTGGTCAGCAGATCGCGGGCCTCGCGTGACCAGGTGCTGGGAGTGTCGATGTTGACGGTGCCGCCGTTGGACAGCAGCAGGGTGCGGCCGACGTGGAACTCGTTGCGCCTGGCATGCCCGCCGAAGTCGTCCAGGGCGTCCAGGATCAGGACGCGGGCGCTGGGGCCTGCGTGTTTGCGGTAGAGGTAGGCCGCCGCGAGACCACTGAGACCGCCACCGACCACCACCAGGTCGTAGGACTCGTGGGTGTCGGTAACGGGTCCCGCCTCGAAGTCGCCGTCCCGGACGGCGTGCGCGACGTCATAGGCGCCCGGCTGCTGGCCTCTCAGGCCGGTCTGGGTGGGCGGGTACGGTGCGTTCCGGTTGTGCCGGCCGTGGCCATGTGCGGCGGGTGCGGCCTGCGCGGCGCCCGGAAGGACCGTGGCGGCCGCCGCCCCGGCCGCAGTGACTGCCACGCCGTCCAGGAAGTCACGACGTGTGATCTTCCGTCCCATGCCAAGCTCTTGATCGCTGAATCTGCCCATGCCATACCCCCCACAGAAGTTTGCGGATTTCGGAGATGGAGCGCGTGATCGGTACGCTAACCAGTCATGGACGTGCCGTAAAGAACGGATACCGTTGCAAAGCGGTTACTTGGATGCGGAATTCGTAGTCACATAAAGCGGCGGAGGACGACATGTCGGCGGCGGGCACTGCGTGCTCCCGCCGTCTGGACCCGGGTCCGCGCAGGTCCGATATGTGGGGGCGCCCGGCGTCGGGCATGCCACCGAGTCCGGCGACCACTGCGTCGAGCTATCGGCCCTGGCTGTCGTTCATCGGCCGTAGTGGGTCTGTGCGGCGCGTATGGGCGTCGGGGGGAGGCCGGACTCGGTGGTGGTCATGGTCACCGCCCTGTGGGCTGCAGCAGTCTGGCCACGGAGAGGGGCGCTTGCTCGCTGTCGCGGGTTTCCTCGGCGAGCAGGGACATCCGTACGGTGGGCCGGCCGCCGTCGGCGGTGACGACGACCAGGTCGGCGCGCAGCCCGGGCGCGAGGGCGCCCCGGTCGGTGAGTCCCGCGGTGCGGGCGGCGCCTGACGTGATGAGTGCTACGGCGGTGTGCAGCGGTATCACCCTGCGCAGTGCCAGTTTCAGGGCGGCGGCCAGCAGTGTGGTGGGCATGTAGTCGCTGGACAGGTTGTCCACCAGTCCTTCGGTGATCAATGTTTCGGCACTGACGTTGCCGCTGTGCGAGCCGCCCCGCAGCACGTTGGGGGCGCCGGCGACCACCGGCATCCCGGCGTCGCGGGCGGCGCGGGCCGCCTCGCGGGTGGTGGGGAACTCGGCGACGGCGGCGCCCGCCGCCCGTACCTCGGCCAGTTGTTCAGCGTTTTCCACGTCGTGGGCGAGCAGCCGGATCCGCCCCGCGCGTGCTTCCTGGCCGAGGTGGGCGAGGGTGCGGGCGCGCTGCGGGAAGCCGTCCGTGCGCTCCTCGATGCGGTCGCGTATGAACCGCTCGGCGTCCTCGGCGGACAAGTGCTGCTGCCGCTGGATGGCCACCCGGTACGTCTCCAGGTTCCGGTACTGGCCCTGGCCGGGTGTGTGGTCCTCATAGGAGACCAGCGGCGGCACGTCGGTGTGCGGCTGCGCCGCGAGAACGCCCTTGAGGGCGGCCAGCGCGTCGGCGTCGCGGGCGTCGAGGCGGTGCAGCAGCCGGTGGTCGACCAGGCCGACGCCGTCCGCGGCCCGTTCCCGTATCGCGGCGGTCAGCGCCAGCGAACGCTCGATGGTGCGGTCCTTGATGACGTCGGTCTGGTAGCCGACCGCGTGGTGCACCGTGGTGACACCGGCGGCTCGAACCCGTCCCTCGACGCTCAAGACGGCGAAGTCCGGCTCGAACTCCACGGCCGGGCGGGGGCGTTGCTCCTTCTCCAGCGCGTCACTGTGGGTGTCGACAACGCCCGGCAGCAGCAGCGCGCCACCGAGGTCGAGGGCGTCGGCCGGCACCGCACCCGGGATAACGGGGGCGACCTCGACGATCCTGCCGTCCTCGACCACGACGAGGGCGTCGTCGAGGGTGCGATCGGCCAGGACGGCGCGGGCGTGGGCGAACACATAACGGGTCATCGAGTTCTGTCTTCCTTCAGGGGCCGCCCTCGTCCGCTGGGCAGGACGGTGACGTATGTGTTCCACGGGTGCTCGGCCACGGCGGCCTGGCGCAGTGCGGCAGCGGCGGCCTCTCGGGCATCGGCGTCGCATCCTGGATCCCGTAGGTGCCCGTACGACACCATCACCCCCCTGCGTGAAAGTGAACAAAGGGAGTACTCGTCATGTCTTTCCCGTCATTTTCCGTCGGCGTCGCGCGGCCGACGCGGCCCGACAGGGCTGGGCCGCCCAGGACGGTGAGACGACCGGGCCAAAGCTGTAGTAACAGGTTGTTCACCTGATGGTTCAAGTTTGTTGGATGACGCGACTGCACCACAATTTGTAACGTCAGGGCTGTGACTACGACGACTGTTGTGCCCCCGGACGAGAGACCACGGCGTCTCCGATTGCGCGAGGCCAGGGTGACCGCGGCGTTGCTGGGGCCGGCTTTCGCCTTCCTGATCGCGTTCGTCGTGCTGCCCGTCCTGGCCGTGGGCGTGCTGGCGCTGCTGAACTTCGATCCGCTCAGCCAGGAGACGAGCTTTGCCGGTCTGGACAACTGGCGTCGCGTCCTGGCCGGCCGGGAGTTGTGGCAGGCGACCGGGAACACGCTTCTCTACACCGCGCTGACCGTGCCCGTAGAGGTCGTGGGCGGCCTGCTGATCGCGCTCGCCATCCGGGCCGCCGGCCGCGGCGCGGGGCTGTGGCGGACCGCCTACTTCGCGCCGACGGCGGCCACGCTGGCCGCGATGTCCGTGGTGTGGCGGTGGCTCTTCTACCCACACGCGGGTGTTTTCGACGAGACGCTCGGCCGGCTCGTCGGGCAGGACAGCTGGCTGGGGTCGACGACGCTGGCGCTGCCCGCGGTCGCGATCGTCGGCAGCTGGGCGGGGATCGGGTCGTGTGTGGTGATGTTCCTTGCCGGCCTGTCGAACGTGCCCGCCCACCTGGAGGACGCCGCCCGGATAGACCGGGCCGGTGCCTGGCAGAGGTTCTGGTCGGTGATCTGGCCCGCGATCGGGCCGGCCACGACGTTCGCGCTGGTCATCACGACCCGTGACTCGCTGCGCGTGTACGACCAGGTCCGGGTGATGACCGAGGGCGGGCCGCAACAGAGCACCAGCACACTCTCGTTCCTCGCGTGGCAGCGCGGAGTGAGCTATCTCGACATCGGCGGCGGTTCCGTGATCAACGCCGTACTGCTGGTACTGGTCCTGATCACGGTGGCGGTGCAACTGCGCCTCGGCGGGCGCCGCTGGGACAAGGACGGTAGTCGATGAGCACGACAACGGTGACCGAAGCGCGCCCGCGGCTCGCCCGCCGCCGGGCCGACGACAGACGCGGCAGGTGGGTTCGCTGGAGCCTGCGTGCCGGGCTCGCCGCGGGTGCGGTGTTCATGCTGACCCCGTTCCTGCTCATGGCACTGGCCGCGATCACCCCGAACCGCCGGCTCAAGCCCGGGTCGGTGAGCCTGTCGGGTTTCACCCTGGCCAACTTCCGGCAGGCCTGGCATGACGTCGACTGGCCCGGCCTGTATCTGCACACGGTCGTGGTCGTCGCCGTGGTGTTCGCCGCGCAGGTGCTGACCTCACTGCCGGCCGGCTACGCACTGGCCCGGCTGAGGTTCCGCAACCGCAAGCTGTCGTTCTGGACGGTCATGCTGTGCCTTGCGATACCACCGCAGGTGACCGGGATCCCGGTCTTCTACGCCCTGTCCAAAGTGAACCTGCTGGACAGCTACACCGCACTGGTACTGCCGAGCGTCGGCAGCGCGTTCGGGATCTTCCTGTTCCGCCAGTTCGTGCTCTCCCTGCCGCAGAGTGTCTTCGACGCGGCCCGGCTGGACAGGGTCGGCCCCGTCGCGATGGTGTGGCGCATCGTGCTGCCCAACGTCAGGCCGGCACTTGCGGCCTTCGCCGTGTTCACCGTCGTCGGACACTGGAACGATCTGTACTGGCCCTCGATGCTGCTGCGCTCGGACCAGGTGGCCACGGTGCCCTACGGCATCGCACGCTACGCCGCACCGGACAGCCTCAGCACATACGGCACCCAGATGGCCGCGGCCACACTGGCCACGCTGCCGCTCCTGCTCTTCTTCCTCCTCGTCCAGCGCCAGTTGGTGCGCGGCATCGCGCTGACCAACGGCGGCGAATGAGCCCGCGCCCAACCCACTTGAAACGGAATACCGATGAACGTCACGCTCACCCGGCGGCATGCCCTGATGGGGGCGCTCGCCGTCGCCGCCGCGGGCACAGCCACCGCCTGCGGCAGCAGTAGCGGTGCCGGCAACACCGACGCCAAGACGATCAACCTGCTCACCTCTTCCGATCCCAAGATCGTGAACAATGTCAAGCGCGTTCTTGGGCCGGGGTTCACCCGCCGGACCGGTATCACAGTGAAGATCGAGCAGGCCGGGCCGGCGTGGACCGAGGTCGACACCCGTCTGCAGGCCGATCTCACTGCGGGCCACCGGCCGGACGTCGCGCTCGTGGGCATCAACTCGGTGCGTACCTATGCCGACAGCAAGCTCGCGCAGCCCCTGGACGCTCTCATGACGCAGGCGAAGTTCGATGCCTCGCAGTACTCGTCCGCCTTGCTGAACGTCGGCAAGTACGGTGGCCGGACGATGGGGCTGCCTTATTCCGTCAGCACCCTCGTGCTGTACCTCAACGTGGAGGTGCTGCGCAAAGCCGGCCTCGACCCGGACCGGGCACCGGCCACGTTCAGCGACCTGAAGACCTACGCGACCAAGATCGTCAGCAGCAAGGCCGCCCGTTACGGAGTCGCCTGGGCCTACAGCACCGATTCGAACTGGGCGCTGCAGGCCATGCTCGATTCCGCGGGCGGGTCGATGATGGACCCGGCCGAGAAACATGTGACGGTCAACGGGCAGCCCATGGTGCGACTGCTGCAGTACTGGCGGGATCTCGTCCAGGACGGCATCAGCACCGTCACTGCGTCGGCCGATCTGACCGCGGCCTTCCTCCGCGGTGACATCGGCATGATGCTGCAGAGCTCATCGCAGAGCACCGCCGTCGCCGCCGGTGCGTCGTTCCCGATCCGTACAGACGTCCTGCCCGTGCCCGACGGCGGCCGCCGCCGCACGCCGCCCGGCGGTGGATCCGCGGTGGTCTTCGCCAGAGACGAGAAGGTGCGGCGCTCGGCGTGGAAGGTGGTCCAGGAGCTGATCGGGCCCGCCGGGCAGACCCAACTGGTGAAGACGTCCGGCTACACGTCGGTCAACCAGCAGGCTCTCACCGATCCGCGATATCTGGGAAACCTGCTGCGCAAGGAACCGCTGCGCGCCGCAGGTGTCGCCGAGATCAAGACGCTGGTGCCCTGGTACCAGTTTCCCGGCGCGCACGCGGCCGAAGCGCAGAAGCAGCTTCAGGACGCGGTCGTCGCGGCGATGAGCGGTACGAAGCCGGTCCAGCGGGCGCTGGATGACGCGGCCCGGTCCATCTCCGGTCTCCTGATGCGGTGAGGCGGGTGCTCATGACCACGACCGCAGTGCGCGGCGAGCAAGCCGAACAAGCCTCCTCCAGCCGGTCGGTCGGCGTGGAGACGATCACCAAGGTCTACGCCGATGGCAAGCGCGCCCTCGACGGCGTGGATCTGGCCGTCGAGCCGGGCACATTCGTCGTCCTGCTCGGCCCGTCGGGATGCGGCAAGACCACCCTGCTGCGCTGCATCGCCGGTCTGGAGCGGATCTCCGCGGGCCGGGTGGTGATCGGCGACACGGAAGTGACCCACCGGGAACCAGGGGAACGGGGTGTCGCGATGGTCTTCCAGAACTACGCCCTCTACCCCACCAAGACCGTGCTGGAGAACATCGAATACCCCTTGCGCATGGCCAAGGCCCCCCGACAGGACCGCCGTCGGCGGGCGCGTGAAATGGCGGAGCTGCTACGGCTCGGGCCAGTGACAGGGTCACGTCCCGCGCAGCTTTCCGGTGGTCAGCGCCAGCGCGTCGGTATCGGCCGGGCACTGGTACGCGAACCGAACGTGCTCCTGATGGACGAACCGCTGTCCAACCTCGACGCCGAGTTGCGCGGTGAGCTCCGCGCCGAGATCCGTCGCCTGCAGCGCCGAAGCGGTACGACCACGTTCTACGTCACGCACGACCAGGCCGAAGCTCTCGCCCTCGCGGACCGGCTGGTGGTGATGCGCGACGGGCGGATCGAGCAGGACGGCCCGCCCGAGCAGGTCTACCAGCAGCCGGCCACCCGGTTCGTCGCCTCCTTTCTCGGCGGCATGAACCTGCTTGACCTGGCAGGGGCCCAGGTCGCCCTGCCCGCGCCACTGCTCGCCACGCTCGCCGAGGACCGAATCGGCTGCCTCGGAGTCCGGCCCGAAGACCTTCGGCTGGTCGCGGGCCCCGAGGACGCCACCGGCGCGGATCTCGTGCTGCACGGCACGGTGGAGGAACAGGAACTACTGGGCCGTGAACGGCTCGTGCACTTTCGTACGGGCGGTGACCAGCGCGCCCGGGTGCGGATCCATGCCGACCGGACGGTGCCCGCCGACATCACGGTCATCGCGAACTTGGCGGACATCCACCTCTTCGACACCGCAGGCCACAGGCTCCACGCCACCCTGCCGCTGTCGAGCGGATCACGATAGGAGAGTTATCGATGCCGAACGGGGCCGTGCCGAACTATCTCGCGCTGGCCGACTTGCTTGAGGACTCGATCGCCACCATGAACGGCGGTGACCGGCTCCCGAGCGAGAACGAACTCGCGACGCTGCACGGGGTGAGCCGGGTGACCACCCGCGCGGCTCTCCAGGAGCTGGAGCGCCGGCACCTGGTGCGGCGCAGCAAGGGATCGGGCACGTTCGTGGCCCTGCGACTGGTGTTCACCATCAGGCCCGACCTGCCACCGAGTTGGAGCCAGACGGTGCGCCGCGCGGGTGGCGAGCCGTCCGTGAAGTCGGTGGACGCCGTCCTCACACAGCCCGATCCGGAGACCCGGGAACGGCTCGAACTGGGCCCCAGGGACAAGGTCGTCCGGCTGCGCCGCATCGGCCTGGTCAACGGCCTGGTCGCGAACACCGCGCTGACCTGCCTGCCGGCCGATCTCGCACCGGGCTTCCGTGACCTGCTCGCCACCGGTGGCTCGCTCCACACCATCCTGACCAGCCTCGGCCACCACCCCCAGCGTGAGTGGACGCGCGTCGACATGCAGGTCCCGGGCGAGGAGATCGCGGCCGACCTCGAACTGGAGGGCCGGCCCCGGGTCTGGGGCCTGACCAGCTTGGTCGTCGACGGGCGCGATGGCCGTCCCCTGGAGTTCGGCCGCGGCTGGCACAGGCCGGACGTGTTCGACATGCGCATGGAGTACCAGAGCAAGCGCCGCACTCAGCGTGCAGGCGCATCAGAAACAAGGAGCTGACATGGAAACCACCCGCCCGGCGGCAGGCAGCGGTGCCCCGCCCGCACTCGACACACACGCGATACATGACGGGCTGCGGGAGGCCGCCGAACGCCTGAGCCTGACCGCGGCCGAGCTGGAGCCCTCCGGGGTGCAGCAGACGGTGCTTGAGGAGTTGACGCAGGCGGTGCCCGCCCTGGCCGACCTCATCCGACAGGCCGGCGAACACCTCGACGTCCACGGTGCGGTCCGCTTCACCGGACTGCCCGTGGCCAGCGACGTCGCGCTGATCGGCCTGCTCGCGGCGTTCGGGCGGCCGACGAGCAGGGGAAACGGCGCTCCCGCTGAGCGCCTGATCTACGAGGTCGCCCCCGACGATGCCGCCACCGGTCCGACGAACCTGTCCAAGGGGCGCGCCGCCCAGAAGCCGCACACCGACTCGCCCGTCCAGCACCGACCCCACGAGTTCCTGGCACTGGCGTGTGTGACCGGCGACCCCGCCGGCGGCGGCCTGTCCACTGTGGTCCGGGCCGACGACGTGGCAGCCGCTCTCGACGAACGCGACGGAGGCACCACGACAGCACTGCTGAGAGAGGAGGTTTTCCCCTTCCTGGACACACCGCTGGGCCTGGACGAACCGCCGGTGACAGCGCCCGTCCTGCGGTTGACCCCTGAGGGGCGATGGCGGGTGCGGTTCCGGCACGACGCGCTCGTCGCGGGCTTCCAGCGGCATCCCGATGTCACCAGCGCCGCGCATCGCGAGGCCGTGGACGCGTTCACCACCGTGGCCACCGACCCCGCATTGACCGCGACCTTCCAGTTGGCCCCCGGTGACATGGTGCTTGTCGACAACACCCGTGTGATGCACGGTCGTACCGAGATCACCGGTACCGCGGAGCGGCGACTGAAGCGGATCAAGCTGTTCGGCGAGGGACGTCCCGCGTGACAGACAGCGAAGAGGACAAGCGGCGGTTCGTCTTCGGACATCTGCGGCTGCGGGGCGTCGAAGCAGCCGTGTCCGGGGAGTCGCGCGTCCTGGTGGCCGCGCGCCCCGGGTCACGGGCCTGACTGCCTGACCAGCCTGGACAGGCACCCCGCCGTCCCGTCGAGTACGGCCGCGGCTGGAACGGCCCGGACGTGTTCGGCATGCACATGAAGTACCTCAACCGGCGCCGCACTCAGCGTGCAGGCGCATCAGAAGCAAGGAGCTGACATGGAAACCACCCCGATGAGCGGTGTGACGGCGACAGGTGAACCCACACACCTCGCCGGTGCGCTGGAGCTCGCCGAGCGGTTCGATCTTCCTCCCGTGCGGCCCGAGAACAGGGTTCCGACGTCCTGCCTGCCCGGGGTCGGCCAACTGCTGGCGACGCTCGCCGCAAGTACCAGCGTGCGACCGGATGCCGTGGTCCTGGAGCTGGGTACAGGAGCGGGCGTCGGCACAGCCTGGCTCACACACGGTCTGGCTCCCGGCGCGCGGCTCATCACGGTCGAGGCCGACGCCGAGCGGGCCGCCGCGGTCGGCGCGCTGTTCGCCGGAGAGCCCCGGGTGAGCGTGGTCCACAGCGACTGGCACGCGGTCGAACCCCCGCGCGGCGGTGCGTGCCTGCTCTTCGCCGACGCCGGGCTGCGCCACGAGATCCACCCGCCGGCTTGGGACGCGATCGTCGACCTGCTCGACATCGGTGGGCTGCTTGTCTTCGACGACCTCACCCCGCCCGGTGGTCCGACACTGTTGGACAACGAAGAGGACAAGCGACGGTTCGTCTTCGGACATCCCCGGCTCCGGGGCGTCGAAGTAGTAGACATCTCCGGGGAGTCGAGCGTCCTGGTGGCCGCGCGCCATGCATGAGTTCGGTGCCTCGGACCTGCCGAGCGCTCCGTTCGAGCCCTGGCCGGCCGCACATCTGCACGTCGAGTGGGGCAGCCAAGCCGCCCAGCTCGCGGCCGACCGCGGCGACGCCGTCGTGGTCGTCGACACGCTCACCTTCTCCACCACGGTGACCATGGCGGTCAGCCGGGGCGCGGCCGTACTGGCCCTGTCCCGCGCCGAAGTGGCGCGGCTGGGCGGCCCGGGCGGGGTCGCGCAGACCTACCAGGTGGCGCCGCCGGCGCTCACCCAGGGCGGAACAGACGCGAAGCTCACGCTGTCTCCCAGCAGTGTCGGCAACGTCGCCCGTGGCGACCGGGTCGCGCTGACCTCGATCAACGGCGCCGACATCGTCCGTAGCGCCCGGCACGCCACAGTGCTGCTTGCCGGATGCCTGCGAAACCGATCGGCGGTCGCCCGCTGGTGTGCCAGTGCCTTGACCGGCGGCGTGGTCCCGCGGGTGACGGTCATCGCGGCCGCCTCACGCTGGTCGTCGATGCTCACTGTCCCCGAGGGGATGCGCCCGTCGGTCGAGGACTGGCTCGGTGCCGGTGCGATCGCGGCCGCGGCGGAGGCACTTGGTGTAAGCCTGTCCACCGAGGCCAAGGCCGCCGCGTCGACCTACGCCGTCGCCGAGCGCGACGGCCTGGACCGGTGGCTGCGCGGTTCGACCACCGGGCGCGAGATGATCCAGAAGAACTTCGCGCCCGATGTCGACGAAGCAGCCGGCCTCGACCTCGACGACACCGTGCCACGACTCGACAGCCGGGGATTCTTCGTCACCTCCGACCATCCGTGACCGGCTTCACCCTCGCCCGTCGATGACCGCCGAGCACGCCGGGGACCAGGACGCCGACGAGCTGCCGAGCCGGGTGTACGAGTCTCTCGCCGAGGCCGCCCGCCGCCCGCCGCCCCAAGGTTTGGGCGGCGGGCGGCGGCTGCCGTGGCTGGAGACGATGAGCTCCACCGCACCATCACCCCACGGGGTCCTGGTCAGGACCCTGCATGGCCAGTTCGGGCTGTCGGCAGGGAGGTTGCTCCGGCCAGAACAGCGCACGCACTTTGTCCGAACCCCGGCCCATGGGCGAGGCCCACGCCGAGGTCCACGCCTGGATCGTCGGGCTCTACAGCACCGGGCGGCAGCACAACGTGGTGAATCGCCCCTGCACACCGAGGTGTCGGGACGTCACGGTGATCGCTGCGCCGAACGGTCCGCGCGGGCCGGCGCCGCGGCCTCGTCGTGGAAGGCGCGGCGGACGGCCGTGATGCCGTCACCGGCCCTCGACGGGTGGACGCGGTTCGTCAGCAGGACGGCGTAACGACCGGTATCGGGCTCGACCCAGACACTGGTGCCAGTGAAGCCGGTGTGCCCGTACGCGCGGGGGCCGAAGGACTGGCCGACCGGGGAGTCCTTCGGGTCCTGGCCCTGCCAGGCGAGGCCGCGCCGCAGCCCCAGGCCCTCGGTATGGACGGCCGTCATCTGCGCGAAGGTGCGGGGGCGGAGCAGTTCGCGTGCGCCGCCGGCCAAGGACCTGCCGAGCCGCTCCATGTCGGCCAGCGGGGCGAACAGTCCGGCGTGCCCGCCTACTCCGCCGAGCACCACCGCGTTCTCGTCATGCACCTCGCCGATCACGACCCTGCCGCGCCACGGGCAGTCCTCGGTGGCCACGGCCCGCCGTCGGGCCTCGGCGTCCGGGCGGAATCGCGTGCCCGTCATGCCGAGCGGGTCGCACACCAGTCGCCGCACCAGCACATCCAGCGTCTCCTCGGCGGCGGCCTCGGCGATCAGACCCAGGATGATGAATCCCTGTGAGGAGTACTGGACCTTCGTGCCCGGTGCCGCCGTGAGCGGCAGCAGCCGGATCGCCTCCAAGAGGGAAGCCCGCGTGGGGTGTTCGCGGTAGAGGGGGACCTGGCCCGGAATGCCGGAGGTGTGCGCGAGCAGCTGATGGACCGTCAACTCCGCTTTGTCGCCGCCCCGGTACTCCGGCAGATGGTCGCCCACGGTGTCGGTCAGCCGCAGGGCGCCCTCGTCGACCAGGGCCATCACCGCGAGCCCCACCACCGGCTTGGTGACCGAGGCGAGGTCCCACAGCTCGCTGCCGTCCAAGGGCTCGCCGCCCCAGCTCCTGGTGCCGGTCCAGCCGCGGTCCTGGGTCGCGGCGGCGTCGCCGACGGACCATGCCGCGGCGGAGTAGACCCCGCGGTCCCGGCCGGCGGCGAGGAGTTCGCCCAGCGGGCTCATGCCCGCCCTCCGTCACGTCCGCCGTCCCGCTCCCCCGCGGCCGGGCCGACCACGCCCAGCGCCGGGGTCCGCCCGCCGAGGCCCGCGGAGACGGTGCGGGCGGCAGCGCGCACCATCGGGCCGTACAACTGCACGCTCTCGTGGTCGAGGGTGAACGTCAGCCCGGAGACGCCGATCGCACCGACCACACGTCCCGCCCGGTCGAGTACGGGCGCGGCGACCGAGCGCACATCCGGTTCGTCGTAGCCGTCGTCGACCGCGTAGCCGCGCTCGGCGGCCTCCCGCAGGACCGCATGGACCGCCGCCGCCCCGGCGAGCGGATGCGCGGCCCATGCCGCCGGCGGCACGCCGTCGAGCACCTCGGCGCACTCGTCGTGCGGCAGCGCGGAGAGCATCGCGAGGCCGACGCCGCTGCGGTACAGGGGTGTGCGGCCGCCGGGCGGCATGCCCATCCGGAACTCCGGGGGCGACCCGGAGTGTTCCAGGTGGACCGCGTCGCCCCCGTGCCGCACGGCGTAGTGGGTGAACTGGCCGGTGCGCCGGTGCAGTTCCGCCAGCACGGGACGGGCAAGGCTCAGGGTCCGGTCGTCGTGCAGTGCCGCGGCGGCCAGTCCGAGCAGCCGCGGTCCCACCTGGTAGGAGCCGCCCTCGACGGGCTGGGCGAACCCGAACTCCGCCATGGTCCGCAGATGGCGGTGGACGGTCGGTTTCGACAGGCCCGTACGCCGTGCCAGATCGCCCAGCCGGTGGGGAGCACCGGGTTCGACGAGCGCTTCGAGCACTTCCATCGCCTTGTCGATCGGGCCCTTCGCTCGGCCCTGCTCGGTGATTTGAGTGTTGACGGTCTTCGCCATGTCGCCTAGCTTAGCCCATCATTCCATCTGCCGGAACGGATGTGATGCTCAATGGAACGACTTCGTCAAGCGCGGAGTGTGGACCGCATGCGCCCGGCCCGGCGCGACCTCCTGCGGCTTGGCGGCCTGTTGATCCCGGCCCTCGCTGCTCCGGCGGTGCTCACCGGGTGCGGCACCAGCCCCGCGAGCAGCGCGGGGAACATCCTTCGGGTGGCCCAGGCCGGTGATCCCAAGACCATGGATCCACACAAACAGGGCGACATGACCTCCATGAACGCCCTGATCAACATGTTCGACACACTCACCATGCGGGGCATGGACAACCTCCTGCAGCCGCGGCTCGCGCTGTCCTGGACGGCCCGCGGGTCGGCGACCTGGCGCTTCACGCTGCGCCCCGGCGTCACGTTCCACAACGGTGAGCCGTGTGACGCGGCGGCGGTCAAGTTCAGCATCGAGCGCGTTCTCGACCCCGCGACCAAGTCACCGATCGTCGAACTCCGCTACGTCAAGGGCGTCTCCGTCGTCGATCCGCTCACCGTGGACGTGCACACGAGCGTGCACGACCCGATCCTGCCGGACAAGCTCTCGCTCTTCGGCGGCGTGATCGTCCCCCCGCGCCACCTGGCCTTGGTCGGGGACGCGGGGTTCGCCGAACACCCCGTCGGCACCGGGCCCTTCACCTTCGTCCGCTGGCAGCGCGACCACGAGCTGCGGATGCGTGCCTTCCCCGGCCACTGGCAGGGGCGCCCGCGCGTGGACGAACTGGTGTTCAGCCCCCAGCCCAACCCCTCGTCCTCGCTCGCCGCGCTCCAGAGCGGCCAGGTCGACCTCGTGGCCGGCCTCACCCCTGACGCGGCACAGCAGTTGGAGGGCTACGGCGGCGTCAGACTGGACGGCTACACCGGCATCAGGACCTCCTACCTGTCGCTGAACACCCTGGAGAACGGGCCCCTGAAGGACCGCCGGGTGCGCCGGGCGCTCAACCACGCCGTGGATGTCCCGCTGCTGATCAAGGCGGTGCTCGGCGGCAAGGCGACCGAGGTGCCCGCCATGATCCCGCGCGGGGCGTTCGGCTTCGATCCCTCGGTCACGCCGTTCACCCGCTCCGTGGACACCGCCCGGCGCCTGCTCGCCGAAGCCGGATACCCGCACGGCTTCTCGACCTCGCTGACCGCCTCCAACGTCGACTCCAACATCGCGGAGGCGATCTCCGGCCTGCTGTCCCGGGCCGGCGTGCACGCCCGGGTCAAGCTCCTGGACCCCGGGACCTACGCCGACCGGCTCACCTCCGACGACCATGGCGCGCTGGGGCCGATGTACCTGGCCGCGAGCACCGTCTGGACGCTGGACGGGGAGAGCATGCTCCAGTCCAACGTCCGCAGCGACCGCCGCCAGAGCAGATGGCACAACAAGGACGCGGACCGCCTCATCGACATCGAGGAGCTTTCCGAGGACCCCGCGGAACGCAAACGCGCCTTCGCCGATCTGCAGCGGCTGATCCAGCGGGAGGCCCCGTTCGTCCCCCTCTACCAGATCGACAACATCTACGCCCGCAACAACCGCCCCCGCTGGAAGCCGGGGTCCGCCGGTGTGCTGGCCATGCAGAGTGCGGAGATCTCCCGATGAGCGACCTCACCCTCCGGCCGCCGCGCACGGCGGGGACGAGCCGGCCGCGGCCGGGCGCCCGCGCCGGACTGCTGCGCGCCGTCCTGGTACGGATCGGCACGGCGCTGCTCGTGCTGCTGTGCACGGCGACCGTCTCCTTCTTCCTCGTGCGGCTGTCCGGCGACCCCGTCAAGCAGCTGCTCCCGCCGGACGCCACGGCCCAGCAGGAGTCCGTCCTGCGCGCCGGCCTCGGTCTCGACCGGCCCCTGATCACGCAGTACCTCGACTTCCTCTGGGGCCTGCTCCGCTTCGACTTCGGCAACTCCATCTCCTACAACGAGCCCGTCGGCCATGTGCTGGCCGAGCGGCTGCCGGCCACCCTGGAACTCGCCGCCGCCCTGGTGGTGACGCTCGTCATCGCCCTGCCGGCCGGCATCGTGGCGGCCATGCGCCGCGGCCGCGCCTCGGAACGCGGCATCATGACCGGCGTCCTGCTCGGGCAGTCCACCCCGCCGTTCTGGGTGGGCATCCTGCTGATCCTGGTGTTCGCCGTGGGACTGCACGCCCTGCCCGCCTCCGGGTACGGCACCTTCGCCAACCTCGTGCTGCCCGCCGTCACCCTGTCCGTCTACTCCGTCGCGGTCGTCGCCCGGCTGCTGCGCTCCTCGCTGATCGACGTGCTCTCGTCCGACCACATCCGCACCGCTCGCGCCAAGGGCTTCGGCCCGGTGAAGACGGTGCTCACGCACGGCCTGCGCAACGCGTCGCTGCCGGTGGTCACCGTGATCGGGCTTGAGGTCGGCAGCCTGCTGGGCGGCGCCATCCTCACCGAACGGGTCTTCTCCTGGCCCGGCGTCGGCCAGCTGACCATCGAGGCCATCTCCAACCGCGACTTCCCCCTGGTCCAGGCGGCCGTGCTGTTCTTCGCGGCCACGTTCGTCGTCATCAACCTGCTGGTCGACCTCTCCTACAGCCTCCTCGACCCGAGGGTGAGGACCTCCCGATGACCCTGACCTCCCAAGCCGCGCCCACCGCGGGCCCCGCCCCCAGGGCGAAGCGCGGCCGGCGCCCCGCCGCGCTGGGCACCCTGCTGCGCAACAGACTCGCCGTGGTGGCACTCACCGTCCTGGCCCTCCTCCTGGTCGCCGCGGTGTTCGCCCCGCTGCTCGCGCCCGACGACCCGAACGCGCAGGACCTGCTGATACGGCTGAAGCCGCCCGCCTGGCAGCACGGCGGCAGTGCCGCCCACCTGCTGGGCACCGACCAGCTCGGCCGCGACATGCTCTCCCGGGTCGTCTACGGCACCCGCGTCTCACTCCTGGTCGGCGCCGGCGCGGCACTGCTCGCCGGCTTGATCGGCACCGTGGTCGGCCTGGCCGCCGGCTACTTCGGCGGCTGGCCGGACCGGGTGCTGATGCGGCTGGCCGACGTCCAGCTCGCCTTCCCTTCGATCCTGCTGGCGCTGGCCATCGTCGGGTTCTTCGGCTCCGGCCTGTGGTACGTGATTCTCGTGCTGGGCATCACCGGCTGGGTGTCGTACGCCCGGGTGGTCCGCTCGGAGGTGCTGTCGCTGCGCTCGCGCGACTTCGTCACCGAGGCACGGGCGATCGGCGTCACCGACGTGGCCATCATGCGCCGCCACCTGCTGCCCAACGTGATGGCGCCGCTGGCCACCATCGGGACGCTGCACGTCGCCGCCGCGATCGTCGCCGAGGCGTCGCTGAGCTACCTGGGACTGGGCGTGCCCAAGGAGACCGTCACCTGGGGGTCGATGCTCGCCGACGGCCAGCTGTACCTCGGCACATCGTGGTGGGTCGCGGTCTTCCCCGGCGTCGCCCTGATGCTCACCTCGCTCGCCGTCAACATCACCGGCGACGCCCTGCGGGATGTCGCGGACCCGAAGGCGTACCGCCGATGACCACTGACAAGCCGGTGACCACCGGCAGCAAGCCGACCACCGAGCCGGTCCTGGAGATCGCCGACCTGAGCGTCGACTTCCGGCTGGACACCACCACCGTGCACGCCGTCCGCGGTGTGAGCCTGCGCCTCGCGCAGGGCGAGACACTCGCCGTCGTCGGCGAGTCCGGGAGCGGCAAGACGGCCACCTCGCTGTCCGTGCTGCGGCTCAACCCGCAGCCCCCCTGCGTCTACGTGGGCGGCCGGATCCTCTTCGACGGGCGTGACCTGCTCACCGTCTCCGAGAAGGACCTCGGCAGCATCAGAGGCCAGGACATCGCCATGGTCTTCCAGGACCCGATGACCAGCCTCGACCCCCTGCGCCGGGTCGGTACCCAGGTCGCCGAGGTGCTCCGTCACCACCAGGGTCTGTCCCGCGCGGCGGCCGCCGCGGCGGCCGCCGCGGCGCTGGACGAGGTCGGGATCCCCGACCCCGAACGCCGGTTCCGGCAGTACCCGCACGAGCTGTCCGGCGGCCTGCGCCAGCGTGTGATGATCGCAGGCGCCCTGGTGGGCCGGCCCCGCGTGCTCATCGCCGACGAGCCGACCACCGCACTGGACGTCACCGTGCAGCGGCAGATCCTCGACCTGCTCGTCTCGTTGCAGGAGCGGCACGGCATGGCCGTCCTGCTGATCACCCACGACCTCGGCGTGGTCGCGGAGACCGCCGACCGGGTGGCCGTCATGCACCAGGGCCGCGTCGTGGAGACCGGCGACGTACTCGACGTCTTCCACCGCCCGTCCGACGACTACACGCGCCAGTTGCTGGCCGCCACCCCTCGACTGGAGCCGGCATGACGACCGAAGCCGCAACGGCACCCGAGACCCGCCGGCCCCTCCTGGAACTGGCAGGACTGCGCAAGGAGTTCGGCGGGCGGCACGCAAGCGTCGCGGTGGAGGACGTGTCGCTGACGGTGGGCGAGGGCGAGACGCTCGCGCTGGTCGGCGAGTCGGGCTGCGGCAAGACCACGCTGACCCGGCTGCTGCTGCGGCTGGAGGAACCCACCGCCGGCAGCGTGCGCTTCGACGGGCAGGACCTCGCCGCCCTCGCCCCGGCCGAACTGCGCCGCCTCCGCCGCCAGATCCAGGTCGTCCTACAGGACCCGTACTCCAGCATGAACCCGCGCCTGAACATCGCCGGCATCGTGGCGGAGCCGATGGTCACCCACGATCCCGAGGCCCGCGGCCGCAGCGGCCGACGATACGTCCGGGAACGGGTCGGCGCGCTGCTGGAGTCCGTCGGCCTGGACGCCGGCATCCAGGACCGCTACCCGCACGAGTTCTCCGGCGGGCAGCGCCAGCGCATCTCCATCGCGCGCGCCCTGGCCGTCGAACCGCGGCTGATCGTGCTGGACGAGCCGACGAGCGCCCTGGACGTGTCGGTGCAGGCCCGCATTCTCGATCTGCTCGCCGAACTCCAGCAGCGGCGCGGGCTGACCTACTTCTTCGTCTCCCACAACCTCGCCGTCGTGCAGCAGGTGGCCGACCGCATCGCCGTGATGCGGCAGGGCCGGCTGGTCGAGGTCGGCGAGGCGGCGCAGGTGCTGCGCCGGCCCCGGCACCCGTACACCCGGCAACTGCTGGACGCGGTGCCGATACCCGATCCGCGCCGGGGCCGCCGGGCCCGCGCCACCGCGACCGCCACGGCCACCTCCACCGGCAGCGACAGCGGTGTCGGCGAGGCGGGCGACGGCGGCCCGGCGTCCGCGGGCGACGGGCGATGACGGGAGACGAGGGGGGCCGCCGCGCGGCGCCGTGTCTGCTGCTCGTCCCGCCGGCCGGGTGCGGCGGCCGGACGGCGGCCGACCCGGCGCGGGCCGAGGTGCGGCGGGTGGCGTCGCCCCTACACCTGCGAGAGCACCATCCCGGCGCCGCCGAGCAGCGCCACGTCGTCGACGGCGGCCGTGCTCACCACGACCCGCGGCTTCTCCGCGCCCGCCCAGACCACGTCCGAACGCAGCCGCTTTTCGATCAGCCCGCGGAACCGCTCGCCGCCCTCACGCGCCTCGCCGTGCAGCACGAACAGGCCGGGCGCGAAGAGCTGCTGAATGTTCATCAGGCCCAGCACGACGTTCTCCGCGTACTCGGCCAGCACCTGCCGCGCGGCGTCGTCCTCGCGTGCCACCAGGGTGGCGAGCGACATCGCCTGGCCCAGGCCCGCGGCCAGTGCCCTGGCCTGCAGCCAGCGGGTGGTGGCGACGGTCTTCCAGCAGCCGCGGCCGCCGCAGGTGCAGCGCTCCCCGCTGGCCGAGACGGTCATATGGGCGCCGCTGCGGCCACCGGGCGGGGCGAGCACCCGGCCGGCGTAGAGGATGCCCACGCCCAGCACTTCCCCGGTCGAGACCGACGCGAACGTGCGCCGGCCCCGGCCGGGACCGAACCACCGGTCGCCGAGCACCTGGAGCCTGGCATGGTGCTCCACCCTGACCGGCACCCCGGTCAGCGCCCGCAGCCGCTCCACCACCGGATAACCGCGCAGCGCCGGCACATCGTTGACCTCGGTGATCAGCCCCGCGTCGGGGTCGACCAGCCCGGCCGCCGCCACGCCGATGCCCTGCGGCGGGCCGCCGGCGAACACCTGGGCGGCGCGGGCGAGCGCCGCGTCCAGGTCGGCGGGCAGCGCGGTGGCCGCGTCGTACCCGGTCTCGGTCCGCTCCAGCACCGCACCGGACATGTCCAGGACCGCGGCCGTGATCCGGCCGGGCACCAGCTCGACCGCCCCCAGCCTGCGCGGAGCACGCGGTGCGACCGGTTGCGGTTCGAGCTCGGGCACCAGCCGCAAGGGGAAACGTTCATCGGTCATGGCCCGACTCTGCCACGACCGGCATTCAGGAAGGTAGCACTGTGATCCACCGGAAATTGGCCGAGTCGACCTGGCAGGAGGTGCGGGCGGCCGGGGCACGGGCCATCGCGCTGCTCCCCATCGGGTCCCAGGAGCAGCACGCCGCCCATCTGCCGATGGGCACCGACACCCTGCTCGCGGAAGCGGTGCTCGACCGGGCCACCGCCCTGCTCGCGCAGGACGACGGCACCCCTGAGCTGGTGCGCCTGCCCGCACTGCCCTTCGGTCACAGCCCGCACCACCTGTTCGCGGCAGCGGTGTCGCTCGGTGCGGCCACCCTGGGGGCGGTCCTCGACGACGTACTGGACTCGCTGGCCACCTCCGGCTACCGCCGGGTCATGGTGGTCAACGGGCACGGCGGGAACGACGAGATCATGCGGCTGGCCGTCAAGCGGTTCGCGCTGCGCCGCGACGTGACCGCCGCGGCGTGTTCGTACTGGACGGTGACCTCCGGGGAGGACGACGCGGAGCGCCCCGAGGTCACACCGGGGCATGCCGGGTGGTTCGAGACGTCGCTGATGCTGGCGGCCCATCCGCACCTCGTCCGTACCCCCGTGCCGCCGCGCGCGCCGGTGGAGCCGCCGCCGCTGTTCGACAACCCGCCCTGTCCGGGACTGACCGTGGAGCGCCACGGCGAGTGGGCCAGGGTCGGCGGGGCGACCGACGACGCCTCGTCGGCCGATGCGGCGCGCGGCCACCGGCTGCTGGAGGCGCGGGCCGCCGGGCTGGCCCACGCGATCCGGGCGTTCGATGCGGCCACCCGCTGAGCCCCGGCCTGTGCCACCGCGCAGCCCGACACCGCTGAGCCCGGCACCACCGGACCTGTCACCACCGAGCCCGACACCACCGGACCTGTCACCACCGAGCCCGACACCACCGGACCTGTCACCACCGAGCCCGACACCACCGAGCACCACCGAGTTGGAGAGAAGAAGCATGAAGATCGTCGATGTCGATGTGTGGGTCGTCAACCTCCCGCTGGTCAACCCGTTCACCAGCTCTTTCGAGACGAAGACGGGAGAGACCCGCACGGTGGTCCGCATCCGCACCGACAGCGGCGTCGAGGGCTGGGGCGAGACGATGTGGGGCCGGCCGGTCGCCGCGATCGTCGAGTCGCTGGGCAAGGACCTGATCGGCACCAGCCCGTTCGCGCTGGAGAGCTTCCACCGCAGGCACCACATGGTGCCCTTCTTCCACGGCTACCTCGGCTACGCGGCGATCGCCGCCATCGACGTGGCGTGCTGGGACGCGATGGGCAAGGCGACCGGCCGGCCGGTGACCGACCTGCTGGGCGGCCGGGTGCGCGACGAGGTCCCGATCACGGCCCTCATCACCCGCGCGGACGCCCCCGGGGCGAGCGGCGCCGCACTGGCCGGGGCACTTGCCGAGCATGCGGTGCGGGTGGTGGAGGAGGGCGGCTTCGACGCCGTCAAGCTCAAGGGCACCAGGGACGTCCGCGGGGACGTGGCCATCTTGCGGGCGCTGCGGGCGGCGCTTCCCGAGGTGAACCTGCGGGTCGACCCCAACGCGGCCTGGTCGGTGCCGGACTCGGTGCGTGCGGGCATCGCCCTGGAGGAGCTGGACCTGGAGTACCTGGAGGACCCCTGCTCGGGCATCGAGGGCATGAGCCAGGTGAAGGCGAAGGTCCGGATCCCGCTGTGCACCAACATGTGCGTGGTGCGGTTCGAGGAGTTCGCTCCCGCGATACGGCTGAACGCCGTCGACGTCATCCACGGTGATGTCTACAAGTGGGGCGGCATCGCGGCCACCAAGGCGCTCGCCGCGCACTGCGAGACCTTCGGGCTCGGCATGAACCTGCACAGCGGCGGTGAGTTGGGCATCGCGACCGCGGCGCACCTCGCGGTCGTCTCCAGCACACCGGTGCTCTCGCGCGCCATCGACAGCATGTACTACCTGCACGCCGACGACATCATCGAGCCGCTGCACCTGGAGAACGGGCGGCTGCGGACACCGGAAGGACCCGGTCTCGGCGTCACCGTGGACGAGGACAAGCTGCGGCACTTCGCCGCGGTCAACGAGCGCGAGGGAGATCTGACGCGATGAGCGGGCACGGAAAGCAGGCGGTGCGCACCGAGGACGCGCCGCGCCCCGCGGGGGCGTACAGCCAGGGCGTGGTGGCAGCGGGGCTGCTCTTCACGGCCGGGTTCGGCCCGCAGGACCCGAGAACGGGTGCGGTGCCCGACACGGTGGAGGAGCAGACGGCGCAGGTCCTGCGCAATGTGCGGGCGGTACTCGCGGCGCGCGGGCTCACTACCGACGACGTGGTCAAGGTGACGGTGCATCTCCAGCACCTGCACCGTGACTTCGCGGCCTACGACGCGGTCTACCGGAAGTTCTTCACCGAACCGTACCCGGTGCGCACCACGGTCGGGTCGGACCTGATGGACATCCTCGTGGAGATCGACGTAGTTGCCGCACTCCCCCGCTGAGGCTGTGGCCGCCTGCATGAGCGGCTGATGCCCGGCTGCGGCCACCGTCCTCTCGCCGCTCGACTCGTCCCGCGGCGACGGACGGTGGCCGTAAGCCGAGGCCGGGTCACCCGGGCCGTGAGTCCGGGCCGGGTCGCCCCGCACCCTTCATCCGGGAAAGGCCACCGTGCCGGGCCCCACAGCAGACCGGATGCAGGTGATCTGCTGCCAACCGACCGACCAGGTGCATCACTCGACCTCGCTCTCGTCGCGGCGGGCGGCATAGACGGTCTTGGCGTGGTCGTACGCGGCGCGCGCCTCGTCCCGCTCGGCCGCCCTGATGAAGCCGTTCTTGACCTCCCACAGCTTGTCGACGCAGTCGTGAAGCCCCTGGGCGCTGCGCCGGGAGGCACGAACGGGCCTGTCGCCGACCTCGACGAAGACCGGTTGTGTGTGCATGCTCGGCAGCACACGCAGCGCGATCCATGACGAACGTTCCAGTTCGATGTCGAAGGCGACATCCTGCTCCGTGCCGTCGGCGACGAGGTCAGTCGACGCGACCGGGTGGCCGTTCACGACCACCTCGAGCGAGACGGATCGGGAGTCGCCGATCCGTGCCCACTCGAGATGCCAGGTGGACGGTTCCCAGAAGCCCCATTCATTGGGTCGCGTATTCGGAACTGTGAGTTCCTCGGGAGCGAGGTCATAGTCGAACCCTGCGATCGTCGGCTCTGGTCGCCGCTCCGGCAGCAATGCCGCGACGGTCGCCGTCACATGTACCCGACCCGGCTCCGTCCGGCGCTGTTCGCGGGCCTGGTCGCCGTCGAGCGCCAGGTCGAAGGCGTGGCTGCGGCCGTCCCCGAAGTAGGAGGCCCTGGTCCGGAGCCCGTCGAGCCATGCCTCAAGCGCCCGGTCGCCCTTCGGAGGCAGAGGCAGCGATACGTAGGTGCGTCCCATGCCGGGTCGTTCGTCCGATATGCACGGGAAGTCGGTCTCGTCGACCATCATCGTGCGATAGCCGATGTTGAGCAGGTGATACCAGGTGTTCATCTCCGCGGCGATCCCGAACTCCGCGCCCGCGACGAAGTCGACGGCCTCGTGCGGCACGTCCACGATGAGTTCGTTCGAGCCCATCGCCGAGAACGGCGGGATGTCGAAGTTGGGCAGTTCTCGGGAGGCGGTCCCCATGCCGGAACCGCAGTGTGCGAAGCCGGTGAGCGCGCCCTGCGCCCGCGCCCAGCGATGGATCGGCAGGTTCCACGACGGCCAGTCCTCCAGGATCTTCGCCCCCGGGTAATCCTGGTCGGTGAGACCGAGAAGGATCAGATGGCCGGAGTGACTCGAAGGGAACCCGGAGATCTCGACGTCGTAGCGCAGCACGCTCTGATCGTCGTGAGCGGTGGGCTGCGGCTCCCATGTCACGCCCTGCGCCTCCTGGTGCGAGGGGAACTCCAAGGTCGCGGGCGGGCTGACACTGCGGCCCGTGAAGAACTGCGTCTGGTAGTAGTAACACGGTCCCCAGGTCAGCACGCTCGACACCCAGATCCCCTCGCCTCGGACGTGCCGGATCATCGTCTCCGGCGTTACGCCCTCCGTCGGCAGGCTGTAGTGCGAACAACCGCCGGCGTGGATGTGTACATCGCCCGAGTAGTAACCGCGCCCGGCGGGATCGATCCAGCGATCGAGCCGCACCCCGAGAGACACCCGCACGTCGAAACGTAAAACTGCGGGCACACCGCCACTTCGACATAGACGACGCCTTCGTCAGCGGCGTCCTCGGCCAGTTCGAGGAAGAGGCGAGCCAGATTCCCGGGATCCGAGAGTACGGCGAACAGCCCCTCGTAGTACCTCCCGAACTCCCCGAAGTCCTGGAAGTTCTGCACCGGTGAGATCGCGATGCCGAGCACGCTCGCGAGCGTCTCCCTGCCGGCACGGGAACTCGGACGAGTCGGGGCGAAGCGTCTGATGGACGAGATCAAAGGGGCCGCGGACGGCGACAGCGTGGTCACGCTTGCCACCGCCCTCAAGTTGCGCCCTTCACTCGGTACCGCCCCCTCGCCGGGCCCCACGAAAGCAGGCGTCGGCCACATCGCGTAGAGCTGAAGAACCGGCACATCCTCGGCAAGGCCGCACAACGCGGCGAGCGGTACAGCGCCGTTCCCGGCATACCCCGGCCCCAGCGGACGCCCCTGCGGCATACAGCCCAGCCATTGCCGGAGCAGGCCGAGGTCGCAGGAGATCTGGTCCAGCAGGTCCAGGATCTGGGTGACCGGGCCGGCAGTGTCGTTCACGCTGGCGCGGCTGACCGGAAGCGACGACCACTGTCGTTCGTCCCGACCGCCGGGACGGTCGCGGAGTCCTCAGTCCATCCCCGCCGGGACGGTCCCCGGGGTCGGTGGTGGCCGGCTGCGTGCCGAACCCGATCACGCCGGTCGCCGCGACCACCGCAACCAGCCGCACGGCCCGTCTGCACGGTGCTCCGGTCTTCGTACTCGTCCCGGTGATGTCGCGCCGCAGGGCGTCGCCGGTGCCTCGGTCGCGCGGTGCGTCCTTTGGTCCAGCCGAAGCCGCGTTCGTCGTCGTAGGGGCCGCCGGGGGTGAGCCGGGTCCAGCCGGGTACCGGGGGACTCCCGTCCGGTCCTGCGTCGAGCGCCGGCACGACGTCGTCAGCGTGCGGAGCGCTCACCACCGGCGCCGACCGGCCGCGCTCGGTCTATGCCCGGGAAGGCGTACTGCGGACCGTGCAACCGGCGGCCGGGCTACGGTTGGGACCTGGTCGTCCGGGTCTTCGACGACGGCGTCGGCTTCCGCTGCCGCCTGCCGGCCCAGACCGGGCTCGACACCTGCACCGTGACCGCCGAGCGAACCAGGTTCTCCCTGCCGCCCACGGCCACGGGTTGGTCGCCGGCGGCGGGCACGGCCTGGAGGGCCGACGAGCGGCATCATCGACCGGCTCGAAGGCGGATCGCGCGGCATCTACTCGGGCGCACTCGGTCACCTCCGGCTGTCCGGAGCGGTCGACCTCAGCGCCGTCATCCGCACGCTCGTCATCACCCCGGGCCAGGTCCGCTACGGCGTCGACGGCACGATCGTCGCCCTGTCGGACCCGGAGGACGAGTTCGAGGAGACCGCGGTCAAAGCACGGCCCGTGCTCGCCCTCTCCCGAGAGGGCTTCCCGGGGCACACACCGCAACCAGGTCTGCTGAACAAGAGTCGGTGCGCGGCCATGGCCTGCCGGTCGCTTCAACCGCGCTGCCAGTGAAACAACACGCCGCTTGTGGGCACGGAGAAGACTGGCGTCGGCTCTTGGAACTATTCACATGGCTTCTTCGCCTCGCCTCGCAAAGACTGGGCGCATCCCTGGAGGGACGACTCGGATCCCGTGAGAAGGTGTCGAAAATTGAGTGAGGCAGTCGAGGTTCGCTTCGGCCTGGAGCTGGGCAGTGCGTGGAACTTGCTCACGGAGCAGGGGCGATCTCTTCACGATTGCTACCGGCGTAGTCTCCGTCAGACGCAGGTGGCAGAGCGCGTCGGCTTCGACGCGATCTTCACGGGCCACTACTACGCCCGCTACCCGGTCCCGATCCTCCAGCCCTGGCCGCTGCTCGGCAACCTGGCGTCCTTCGCGGGTGATATGCAGTTGGGCACCGGAATCCTGCTGCTTCCCCTGCTTCACCCGATGGATGTGGCTGAGGAAGCGGCCACGGTGGACGTGCTCAGCGAGGGACGTTTCATCCTCGGTGTGGGGGCGGCCTACGGTGAGGAGCTGGACCACTTCGGGATCGAGAAGAAGACTCGCGGACGACGTGTCGAGGAGATGATCGAGGTCATCCGCGCGATGTGGCGCGGTGATCGCTTCGATTTCTCGGGCGACTTCTTCGAACTCAAGGGCGTCGAGCCGACCTTGCTGCCCCACTCGCAGGCCGGTCCTGAGATCTGGCTGGCCGCGAACGCAGATGCGGCAGTGCGGCGGGCCGCCCGGATCGCGGACACCTGCTTCTTCAGTCCACACGCGAACCTCACCACGCTGGGTCGTCAGCAGGACCTCTTCCTTGAGCACTATGGTGCGGCTGAGCGCGGGCCCAGGCCCACCTGGTTGCCGCTGATGCGCGAGGCTTTCGTCGCCGAGACCACCGCTGAGGCCAAGCGCCTCGTGCGCCCCTATGTGGAGCGGCAGTATCACGAGTTGTACATCAGTCACGGTCAGGACAAGGTGATGCCGGCCGATGACGACCGTTTCGACCTGCCGATCGATGAGCTGGCGCACGAGCGCTTCATCATCGGCGACCCTGAGACGGCAGTCCAGGAGATCATGAAGTACGTCGAGCGTGGTTTCAACTACCTGGTCCTTCAGGTGCCTTGGTGCGAGGTCGACGACGCGGCGAACGAGCGCGCGATCGAGCTTCTCGGAACCGAGGTGTTCCCGCGCGTGCGGGAGCTGTGCGGAGCCCGCGGAGCAGGTATCGGCAAGTGAGCCGCTTCCAACTTGGTTGAGAGACGCGCCCGTCGTCCGTGCTCGATCGTGCGCGGGCTGCTGAGCGAGGTGCCGCAAGAAGGTGGCAGCGGGCCGAGTTCGCGGGCTTTCCCAACTCCGGGCGACTGCAGGGCTTGTGCCTGGCTGGGGAGAACACCGGGTGCGCTATGTGCTCGCTGCCCATGAAGCCACTACCGGGCGGACGCACCCGCCAAGGCCCGCGAGCTGTACACGATGGAGGGGACGGTGCCCTCAGGCGTCCGTCCCCTCCAGGCGGTTTCCCTCCCGTGGAGGCGGCGTTCGAGCGCCGCTCGTGCGCCGAGGGCGCCCAAGGGCCCCGAACTCGTCCGCGAAATGGCCTACTTCCTCTGCCCACACGGACCCGGGTCTGACCATGGCCGCACCGTCTCCCGCTGCCGGGCAGCGGGGGACGGTGCGGCGTCAGCGCCGCCCGACGGACGCCACCGTCTACGCTCCGGATCGGAGCCGGCCAAACACGGATGGGACGCCGCCGCCCGTGGTTCTCCGCCGCTGACCTCCTGCCGAGTCGGCAGCCTGCCCCGGCCTCGTATCCTCGGCTCTCGTACCGGACAGGGCGGACCGTGCCACGGAGCCTGTCCGGCACTCCTCAGGGAAGGCCCCGGTGTCAGCGCCGAGCCGCGAGGACGCTGTCGGCCACCATCATCATCAGGACGTCGTTCGTGCCCTCGGCGATCGGCATGAGGGCCGCGTCGCGGTAGTACCGTTCGACGGGGAACTCGGTGGTGAACCCGTAGCCGCCGAGGATGCGCATGGCGTCGTACGACGCGTTGAGACAGGTCTCGGCCGCATGTGCCTTGGCCATGGCCGACTCCACGGTCGCCCGGCCCTCCTCCTGGGTCTTCACGGCGGCATTGATCATCAGCAGCCGGGATGCCTCGATCTCGACCGCCATCTTCGCGAGCCTCAGTTTGACCGCCTGGTAGTCGCCGAGCGGGTGCCCGAAGGTTTCTCGCTCGGTGGCGTACTTGGTGGCGGCCTCCAGGCTCGCGCGGGCGATGCCGACCGCGGCGCCGGCCATGTAGATCCGGCCGCGGTCCAGGGCGGACATCATCTGGTAGAAGCCCTGCCCCTCGACGTCGCCGAGCAACTGTCCGACGGGGAGCCTCGCGTCGTCGAAGACGAGCTCGCACAGATCGAGTCCGCGGTGGCCCAGCTTCTTGATGTCCCGGCTGATGGTGTAGCCGGACATGTGGCGCTCGACCAGCACCAGGCTCATGCCGCGGTGGGCCGGCTGGGCGTTCACATCGGTGCGCACCAGCATCACCAGGGGGGCCGCGTGCCGGGCCTGGGTGATCATCGTCTTGGTGCCGTTGAGGACGTAATGGTCGCCGTCGCGCACCGCGGTGAGCCTGATGTTCTTCAGGTCTGTGCCGACGGAGGGCTCGGTCATGGCGATACCGCTGGTCCGCTTGCCCGCGGCCAGTTCCGGCAGGTACTTCTGTTTCTGCTCCTCGGTGCCGTACTTACCGATGAGCCAGGCACCGCTCGCCGAGCTGCCGACGACGCTGGCGAGGCCCATCCAGCCCCGGGCCAGTTCCTCGAAGACAAGGCCGTAGCTGACGTAGTCGACGTCCGAACCACCGAACTTCTCCGGGACCGACATGCCCATGAGGCCGAGCTTTGCCATCTCGGGCAGAAGGTCGGCGGGGTATTCGTCCCGTGCCTCGCGCTCCATCGCGGTGGGGATCACACGCTCGTCCACGAATTGGCGCACCACCGCACGCAGCGCCTCGTGCTCCTCGGTGACGCCGAGGACCGTACGACGGTTGGACATGATTGCTCCGATCAGACATCCGGCGAGGGTCGGGGAAGGGCAAGCCCTCTCCTGCGGAGTCGGGCCGCCATCGGCGTCAGGTGGCGATCCAGCCGCCGTCCACATGGACCACGTCGCCGCTGATGTAGGCCGCGCCCTCGCCGGAGAGGAAGAACACGGTCGCGGCGATCTCCTCCGGCAGGCCGGGCCGGCCGGCGGGGATCAGCAGGTTCATCAGGTCGGCGTTGACCCCGACGCCTCGGTTGGCGTCGACCAGGTCACCGAGGATCTCCTCGGACGTCGCCCGGATCCCGGTGCGGATGGCGCCGGGAGCGACGACATTGGCGGTGATGCCGTACTGCCCGAGGTCGTAGGCCAGACGGCGGGTGAGACCCTCGATGCCGGCCTTGGCGGCGCAGTAGGCGATGCCGTCCGGCATGGCGCGGCTCGCCGCGATCGAGCCGATGGTGATGATCCGGCCGCTGCGCTGAGTGATCATCTGCTCGGAGACTGCCTTGACGGCGTTGAAGCAGCCGGTCAGATTGATCCCGATGATCTTGTTCCAGAGTTCGGCGCCGGTCTCCTGGATGTCGGCGACCCCATCGAACACACCGGCGTTGCTGACCAGTACGTCCACCCGGCCGGTCCGCGCCACCACCCAGTCGACGAAGTCATGGAGAGCCGCGGCGTCCGTGACGTCCACCGGACGGCCCTGAACCAGTTCGGAGCCGAGCGACCGCACGGTTTGGTCCAGGCGCTCCTCGGACAGGTCAGCCAGGAAAACACGGTCACCGGCTTCCGCGAAAGTCGCCGCCACCGCCGCCCCGATCCCGCTTCCGGCACCGGTGACAACGACGCTCCTGGGTTCCGTCATATCCTCTTCCCGTTCTCGCGTTCTACGTCGGCTTTTCTCGGTCATGGCGCTGATATCACCCGACGCCTCACACATTAGGTCGGCGCTCCCCCGGCACGTCACTGGTGGAGTTACCACATGTGGAACGACACGTTGGAACAGCACCGATTCATGGCCAGACTCCCCGGTGGGTCCGACACGCCGCTGCCCTCGACGGCGCAGGGCAAGGAGATCGCCGCGCGGACGGCAGTGCGCCTGGACAGCGGATCACCGGCGCGGTCGACATCCGCGCGGGCGGCACCACGACCCAGTCGGTGTCCGCCGCGTCCTACGTAGTCACCGGCAAGGTCACGGGTGGGCACACCGGTCATCCAGGTCAAGCCGACGCCACCGCGCCCGATAAGGCCCCGTCCGGCCCGAGGTCGACATGCGACTTACCGCAGCGGTCGCCGAGCGGAAGGGCCGACGGCCATCGCAACACATGCGGCGGGCCCCGCCACCGCGCGGCCCGCCTCATCGTGTTCCGCCGGGTCAGTACAGGGGCGAGGTCGCCCGGCCGCCGACGACGAAGTCGTCCTCGGTGGCGTCGATCAGACGACGCTCGCGTACGAAAGGCAGCGGCTGGGCGGGGCTCGGGGAGTCGATCTCCCGGGCGAGGCGGTGCCCGGAGAAGACGGCGTCCGCGATGAAATTCGGCCGCACGCAGTCGCCGATCCGGTACACCGCTTCGATCCCGTTCTCGGCCCACTGCGCCGAGCGCCCCTTCAGCTCCCGGTACAGCCCGGACTGCGCCTCGCGCTGGCCGACCAGGATCACGCTGTCCACGGCCTGGTCGGACGTCTTTCCATGGCTGAGCACCTGCAAGCCGTTCGAGGTCGCTCCGGTCACCGTGCTGCCGGTCCGGATGTCCACGTCCAACGTCTCCAGGTCGAGCATCAGGCGCCGGTACTCCATCGTGAACTTGGTGTAGTGCCCCAGTGCTTCGGCGGGTGTCACCACGGTCACCGCATGGCCGTCCTTCGCAAGGTACTCCGCAAGGCCGGGGCCGACGAAGTAGCCGTCGGTGTCGATGATGACAACCCGCTCCCCTACCGGCTTTCCCGCCTCCAGGACGTCCTCCGGCGTCAGCAGGCGCTCGCCAAGGGCGGAGAGGAAGTCCATCGGGCGACGGTCGTACGGGGACAGACCTGCGCGGCTGTACCGGGAGCCGGTGGCCACGACCACCAATCCCGCGCCGTAGTCGAGCACTTCGTCGGCGTCGAGCCGGGTGTTGAAGATCGTCGTGACGTTGTTCAGCTTCGACAGCTGGAACTCGCGGTACTCGATGAGGCGCCGCCACTCTTCACGCCCCGGGATCTTGGTCACCCAGTTGAGGCATCCGCCGAGCTGCCCGGTGGCCTCGATGAGGTGGACATTGCGCATCCCTCGTTTCCCGAGGACCATCGCGCACTCCATGCCGGCCGGGCCCGCACCGACGACCAGCACGTCGTTGTCGTGGTTGCTCGCCTGTGTGAAGCGCTCGGGGTGCCAGCCGCGCCGGAACTCCTCGCCGATCGTGGCGTTCTGCGTGCATATCTGGTGCGCGTGGGCGACGTCCCTGGACACACAGAAGTTGCAGCCGATGCACTCGCGGATGTCCTCGATCCGCCCTGTGCGGATCTTCTCCGGCAGGAAAGGGTCCGAGATGCCGGCGCGTGCGGCGCCGATGAAGTCGCACTGTCCCGAGCGGATGACATCGACCATGGTGTCGGGGCTGTTGAACCTGCCGACGTTGACCACCGGCTTCTTGCTGTGTTTCTTCAGATGGGCGACGAACGGGGCCTCGTGGTTCTCCTTGGCCGTACGCGACGACTGGGCGTCAAGTCCCCAGTCGAAGCCTCCGATCACCAGGTCCCAGTAGTCGACGAGGTCGTCCATGTACGCGATGAACTTCGGGGCCTCGCCATGCGCCCGCATGCCGCGCTCACCGATTCCGAGCGGCTCGTCCAGTGTGTCCACCCCGAATCGGAGTCCGACCGCCGCCGAGTCCCCCAGGGCCGCCCGGGCCTTGGTGAGCGTCTCGCGCGCGAATCGGGCCCGGTTCTCGAAGCTGCCGCCGTATGCGTCGGTCCGCGTGTTGTAGTACGGGATGAGGAAGTGCGCCAGGATCGACGCCGCGTGCCCGCAGTGGAAGGTGATCAGGTCGAAACCCGCATCGCGGGCCCGCAGCGCGGCCTTGACATGCAGGTCCTGGATCTCCTCGATGTCCTCCAGCTCCAGTGCCGCGCAGGTCGCCGCGTAGCCGACCGGCAACCCGGACTCACCGGCGACCGGGATGACGCCTCGTGCGTTGAGGCCGCGTCCCTCCGTGGAGAACCCGATGGAGGAGTGGTACTCAAGTTCGATTCCGGCCAGACTGCCGTGCTCATGGATCCGGTCCACGACGTAACGCGAATTGCGTATGTCACCCTCGTCCCACAGGCGCGCGAGGGGCGCCGGCGATTTGTCCACCTCCGGCGCGATCGAGGTCGCCTCGGTGAAGACCACACCCCACCCGCCCTCGGCTTTCATCCCTCGGTAGCCGGCCATGTGGCTGGGCCGCTCGGTGCCGAAACCCGCGGCGTGGGGTGTCTGCCAGAAGCGGTTGCGAGCAGTCTTCGGTCCCAGCTGCACAGGCTCGAAAAGAATGTCGTACCTGCTCGACGATGCCATCCGGGTGGCCTCCCGTCTTTCCTTGTGTCCGCCCGATGATTAAGGGTGCCGTCACCGTAAGCGGCGCCGATTCGGGCTTCCACTGGAAATCTCATCAAGAACCCGCCCGACGTCGGTGAAGAACACAGGAACGTGGTTTCTGCGGTCCGCACGGAAAGTGATACGTGGCTTCATCGTTCACGGAGGCGGGTCTCCGCCGCGATCGGAAAGCCCGAAGATCTACAGGATCACTCCCGGTCGTGCAGCCGAGGCCGGTCCATGGCGAGATGCTCGCGCAGCGGGTCCGATTCGCCGACGATCATCTGGGCGAGGATCTCCCCGCAGACAGGACCGGTCGCCACCCCGTAGGAGTGGCCGGTGTTGACGTAGATGCCCTCGATACGGTCCACGATGGGCAGTTGGTCGCGGGTGTGACCGACCAGGCCCGCCCACAGACCGGTGACACCGAGTTCGCCCAGGCGTGCGCCTCGATCGAGGGTGGTGTCGATCATGGCCTGGGTCGCCGACATGCTGATGTGCGGATTGAGGGAACCGGGCCCGTCGAAGCTGTTGCCGATCAGCAGTGCGCCCTCGGTGTTCTGCGCGAGGGTGTCGTCGTAGCCGAAGCCGTCGTCCGCCCCCGTCGGCCGCGGAGGCGCGAACACCCGGGGGTCATAGGACGGCAGGTCGGTCAGCGCTCCGCAGGAGGCCACGCCCCGTGGACCGTGCAGCACGGCTCCCGGGGAGTACGCGATCGGCTGGGTGACCATCTGGCCCACCCGTGAGGTCACGATGGGGAGGTCGATGCCTTCCGATCGCAGATTCACCGACCAGGCACCGGTCGCCCACACCACTCCGCCGGCGTGGATGTCGCCACGGACCGTGCGGACACCGATGACGGTGTCACCTTGCCGCAGTGTTCCCAGAACCGCTGTGTTCTGAAAGACACGAACACCGCGACGCAGGCAGGCGGCGCCGAGGCCGCGAGCGAATGCCTGGGTGTCGATCTGCGCGTCGTCGGGGCAGTAGACGGCGCCGATGGCGGACTCGGGCAGCACGTTGGAGTGCTTGAGTGCCTCGCGGGGCGTGACGAAGGAGACGTCGAGACCGACCGCACGACGATCCTCCACGTAGTCGTCCAGTACGGCCTTCTGGGCTTCGTTCTCGTAATAGAACAAGCCGCCGTTGCGGCGGAACTCGAAGGTCGGGCCGAGTTCCTCCTCGTAGGCGGCGTAGTGTTCGAGGCCGCGCCGGGCGAGCTCCAGCTCGCAGCCGCTACGGCGAAGCTGCAGCCAGAGGGCGCCGGGGTTGCGCCCAGAGGCGCCGAAGGCGAACATCCGCTGCTCCGCGATGACCACGTCGTAGCCGCGCCTGCTCAGCTCGAACGCGGCGCACAGACCGACGATCCCGCCCCCGACCACAACGATGTCGGCCGTGTCGAGCGCCCGGAGCCCGTCCATGCTGCCTCCCTGTGTGCCCATGATCGAATCAGTCGCGCGAGGTCCCCGATCATCTCACCAGGGCGCGCCGCAGGCCGCCGGAGGCGGCGCCCCATCCTTGCTGGTCCCCTCGCACCACCATAGGCAGACGCGATCAGAAGTCGTATTGGAATGCTCCCGATCACGAGGTGCCCACATTGATAACTATTACAAGCAGGACAAGACTGGATGCTGCCTAGGCTGGCCGGATCGCGAGGGTGTGTAGACAGGCAGGTGAACAGATGCTCCCGGACTGTGTGGGGACCTTCACATGACAGACATGGCGACTGAGTGCACGCTCGGGGACCTCCTCAGGAGTGACCGGCTGGGCCTGACCCTGCTCGTCGGCACGCCGCACGCCGACTCTCGGGTGATCCGGGGTGCGCAACTCCTGCTGGGCAATGACTTGAGCAGCCACCAGGACGACATGGTGCTGGTGAGCGTGCACCGTCCGGAAGACGGCGCCTCGCTCCTCACCGGTCTCTCCGAGGTGCTCGATCTTCCCGGCTCGCGCATCATCGTCACTTGGCTGCCGCAAAACGGCACGTCGGAAGGGCTGGAGGCGGCCGCGGGTCAGCACATCCTGCTGGGACTGCCCGCCGACGGCGATCCGGCGGAGCTGATCTGCGAGATCGCCAGGGCGACCACTCTCGTCGAGAAGACTCTCACCGGACGGCTCACGTCCCTGCAGCGCTCGCTGACCCAAGCACTGGCCGAACCGGTTCCCCTCAAGGCCCTCACCTCTCGTGTGGCCAAGATGTGCAACGCGGTGGTCACCGTCATCGGTGCCGCCGGCACAGCCGAGTACCCCACCGGTCCCCTTCCCCTGTCCCTGTTGATTCCCGAGATCAGCCGCACCCAGAGTGACTCCCAGACCTTCGCGGTCGGCGGCTGGTACGGGATCGCCGTAAGAGTCGCCACCAGCGCGTCCACGGGAGAGAAGGACGGCTGGCTGCTCGCCACCAGCCGACGGGCGTCCTTTCCCGACCGCTACTCAGAGGCGGCCGTGTACATCGCGGCCTCGCTCGCGGAGACGAGCTTTCACATCGACATCGCCGCTCAGCAGCAGGAGAAGGCCGTACGCAGCGCCGTCCTGGAGGAGGCGTTGGCGATGCGCCTGGAGCGCCAGAACACCGAACTGGCCGGCCGTATGGCCTCCCTGGGGATCTCCTTCGAGCAGGAGACCCGCATGATCTTCGCGGAACTCCAGCACGCCCGCTCCCCTGCCCGGGAGATGTCGGCACTTGAGAACCTGTACTTCCATCTGCAGCGTCATCTGAACAGCGACGGCATTCCGCACCTGCTCGTGCTCCGGGAGAACGCCGTCGTGGGGCTTCTGCAGGCCTCGGCCTCCACCGTCAGACGCACATTCGTCAAAGTGGGCCAGCCGTCCGAGGACTTTCTGCTCGGCATCGGCCGCAACGCGGTCGACGTCGGCCATGTGGTCGACTCCTACCACGACGCCCAGCTCGCCGTGCGATTCCTGCGCCGCGAGGACACCACCCGGCGAAGCATGTCGAACGAGGAGTTCGACTTCGCGACCCGTCTCTTCTCCGATGTGGGTCTCGACAAGATGGGCGAGTGGGCGAACGAACTGCTGCGGCCGCTGGAGGACAAGCAGACCATGCTGCTCACGCTCTCCACCTACTTCGAGCACCGGCAGAACATCATGGAGGCGGCCGATGCGCTGTCGGTCCACCACAACTCGCTCAGATACCGCCTGTCGAAAATAGAGTCGACCCTGGACCTCAGCTTGCGGGACCCGGCCGCGGTGTCCTCGCTCTTCCTGGCCCTGACCGCGTTGTCCATGGTGGAAGCGCAGTCCCGCGCCCAGCGCGGCATCACTCCGGGTGCGAGGACCGGTCAGACGGCGATGGCGCGGGGAGCGGAGGCCGAGGGGGCCGTCTTCGACGAGGCCGGGCGGGGTCTTGCCGAGCGTTTCGGTGCGGCCGTGGGTCCGGAACGCTGACCGCCGACCGTCGCTCCGCCCCTGCCGGCTTCGCTCCCGAAGGCTTGGGAGCGAAGCCCGCTTGTTTCTGATCTTCCGATCCGTCTCTGCTCTGGAAATCTCCCGCATACGAAGCGGCTCTTTCGGAACGAGACCAATGGTGCCACCCGACATCGGAGGCGAGACTGGGATCTGTTACCGCTCAGGACGGGCAATAAACTGGAAAGTTGAGGCATATGTCCCTGTTGGAAACAGAAGTCGCCGCGCCCGGTCTGCACTTCGACGATTTCTCGGTGGGCCAGAGCTGGGTCACTCCCGCTCGCACCATCACCGAGGCTGACGTCGTCGCGTTTGCGGGAATATCCGGCGACTTCAACCCGCTGCACACCGATGAGGAATTCGCGAAGAACACACAATTCGGCGGCCGAATCTTTCACGGACCGGGCGTCTTCGCCGTGGCCACCGGGCTTGAGTCCCGACTGGGCATCAAGGACGGCACGGCCATCGCCTTCCTCGGCATGAACTGGACCCTCAAGGCAGCTGTACGGATCGGCGACACGATCAAGGTTCACCAGCAGGTCGCCGAAATCCGACCCTCCTCCTCGAAGCCGGACCGGGGAATCGTCACCTTCGACGTCCAGGTGACCAACCAGAACGACGAGGTCTGCCAAGAAGGCCAGTGGATCGTCATGTTCAGGAGGAAGCAGTGACGAACGCCGGCCCCGACGGCATCTGCGTCGGCGCCGACTCGCGGGCAGTGCCCTCGGCATTCGTCCATACGCATCGCGTGCGGTACCACGAGGCGGACGCGCAGTCGTTTCTCTTCAACAGCCGCTATCTGGAGATCGCCGACGTGGCGATGACGGAGTACTTCCGTCATCTGGGCTGGCCCTACGACAAGCTCAACGCATCGGGTGTCGATCCGTCCGTGGTCAGCGCCCAACTGCTCTTCAAGGCTCCTGCGTTCTTCGATGATGTCCTACAGGTCCAGGTGGCGTGCGTGCGGATCGGACGCACCAGCTTCGAGCTTGAGCTGAGCGTGATGCGCGACGCCGCGGAACTGGCGAGGATCAACATCGTCTATGTGAACGTCGACGCCGATACGGCAGCCGCCCGCCCGCTGCCTCCGGCCGTCGCCGCAGCCCTGACATCGGTCTGAAGCGACGCGCGACGGGGCGCGAGCTATCAAGTCGCGCCCCTGCGGGAAATGCGGCTCACATTCCTTGGACGTCTCACAGCGAGCCGCCACGCGAACCGGAATCCGACCAATGGATCGGCCGTCGGCATATCACTAGCGTCGCCTTCATCATCCATATGACGGCCAACTCCTCAAGGAAGTTGCAACGCGATGAGCACTATCAGTCCGGGCCGGCCCTTTCTGGAGGCCGAGGATATCAAAGTCGTCTTCGCGGGCAAGCCCGCGGTCAATGGCATCACCATGCAGGTTGATTCCGGAGAAGTAGTTGCCATCGTGGGTCCGAGTGGGTCGGGAAAGAGCACGTTTCTGCGGTGCATCAATCATCTTCAAGCGCCGACCTCGGGTGCCATTCGCGTGGACGGGGTCTCGGTGGTCGATCGCCCCGGCCGACACCCGAGAGCCCGTGAGCTGGCCGCGCTCCGCCGAAAGGTGGGCATGGTCTTCCAGTCGTTCAACCTCTTCCCTCACTTGACCGCGTTGGAGAACATCACGCTCGCCCAGGTCCACGCCCTGGGGCGCGGCAAGGAGGAGTCGCGGGAGCGTGCACTCGCGCTGCTCGATCGCGTCGGGCTCCGCAACCGCGCGGACCACCGGCCCACGCAGTGCTCGGGCGGACAGCAGCAGCGCATCGCCATCGCGAGGGCCCTGGCCCTGGAGCCAAAGGTCATGTTGTTCGACGAGCCGACGTCGGCCCTCGACCCGGAGCTGGGCGCCGATGTCCTGGGGGTCATGCGGGACATGGCCGCCACCGGCATGACCATGATCGTGGTGACGCACGAAATGCAGTTCGCAGAGGACGTGGCCGACCGGGTCGTCTTCATCAGTGACGGTCTCATTGTCGAGGAAGGTGAACCGTCGAAGGTGCTGCGGTCGCCGCAGCATGAGCGGACGCAGCGTTTCCTCAAAGCCGTTCTGGACCGCTGATGAACATCACACAGCACTTCCCGATGCTGGTCGACGGGATTCAGTACACGCTCCAGATCACGTTCGCGGCATTCCTCATCGGACTTCTGTTGGCCATCCCGATCAGCGCCCTGCGGCGCTCGCGTCTTCTGCCGCTGCGCGCCCTGGGCGTCGGCTACGTCGAACTGCTCCGGGCGATTCCCCCTCTTCCCTGGTTGTTCCTCGTCTTCTTCGGCCTGCCCGAGTTCGGCATCACCATGGATCCGGTCGAGGCGGGCATCCTCGTATTCGGTCTCATCTCGGCCGCGTACCTGTCGGAGATCTACCGGTCCGGGTTCCGTGCCGTCCCCACCGGGCAGACGGAGGCAGGTGAGGCGCTCGGGCTCAGCAGAACCGTCATCTACCTGCGTGTACTGATCCCGCAGGCGGTCAGGACCATGATCCCGCTGGCGATCGCCTACCTCATCGGTCTCCTCAAGGACAGTGCTGTCGCGTCGGTGATCGGGGTCCAGGACATCTCCGCGCTCGCAGTGGTGGAGAACCAGCGCACGGGCCAGGGCCTCGAGGTATTCATCAGCGCCGCCGTCCTCTATCTCGCGCTCAGCGTCCCGGTGGCCGTCGCAGGACGGTGGCTGTCGCACCGTCTGGAGCCCGTGAAGGCGAGGACCTGACAATGAACACCCTGTCGGAATGGTGGGACACCCTCCCGAGCCTGTTGCCGGGACTCAAGGTCAGCTTCGAACTGCTCTTGGCGACCATCCTGATCGGCACGCCACTCGCCATCGCCCTGGCCCTCGCCCGACGCAGCCGGCGTGCAGCCGTGCGATGGCTCGGCATCGTCCTCATGGAGATCGGCCGGGGGATTCCCTCCCTCGTGCTCGTGTACCTCGTGTACTTCGGTCTGCCCGATGCCGGAATCCGTCTGGAGGCCATCTCCGCGGCTTCGATCGCCCTCGGGCTGAACTTCGCCTCCTACACATCCGAGGCGTTCCGTTCCGGCCTCGACGCGGTTCCCGTCGGCCAGTCGGAAGCGGCACAGGCTCTGGGCCTGAGCAAACGTGTGGAAATGCAGCGGGTCATCCTGCCGCAGGCCATGCGGATCGTCACGCCCCCACTGATCAGCTGGGTCATCGTCTACTTCCAGACGACCTCCGTGGCCTTCGCGATCTCCGCCCCCGAACTGATGAGCACCGCGCACTCCATCGCCTCCGCGAACTTCAAGTACATGAGCACCTTCGTCCTGACAGGGCTCATCTACGCGTTCTTCTCCATCCCCGGTTCTCGACTGGTAGCGGCACTGGAGAAGAAACATCACTCACCTCCGAAGACGACGTCCCTCCTCGTGTCGGCCATACGTCGGCGCAGACCCGAAAAGGTGGAGAATTCATGAGAACCGCTCGTCCCCTCTTCATGGCCACAGCCGCTGTCTCGGTTCTGGGCCTGCTCACCGGCTGTAGTGGCGGCTCGTCGTCCTCGACCGCCACCAGCGTCAGCAAGGACTGCAAGCCCAAGTTCACCTTCCCGACCATCAGCAAGGGCACTCTCACCATCGCCGCGCCGGAAGCCCCGCCGTACTTCAGCAACGCGGGCGGCAAGCAGTCGGGCATTGATCTGGAGACCCTCAATCAGTTCGCGAAAGACGCCTGCCTCAAAGCGTCCTGGAATGTGATTCCGGCCGCCGGCGACATCGAGGCCGTCCGAACCAAGCGGGTCGACATCACGGCCGGCGGGTGGTACGCCACACCCGATCGCGGCAAGGTCGTCAACCAGTCCGATCCGGTATACGTCGAGCTGCCGACCATCCTCTCGAAGAGCGCGACATCAGACGCGAACGCGCTCAAGGGCAAGACCGTCGGCACGGTCACCGGTTACGCCTGGGTGCCCGATCTCAAGAAGCTGTACGGCGACAAGCTGAAGGAGTACCAGAGCACCGACGCGGCGCTCTCGGACCTCGCCACGGGCCGGACCGCCGCCGCCGTGCTGGGCGGTATCGACGCGCCCTACCTCGTATCGCAGAGCGCGCGCTTCAAGGACATCGTCGCCAAGACGATGCGCCCGACCGCGGCCGTCGCCGTCTCCGAGAAGCCGTCCCTGCCCAATTACCCGCACACCAAGGGCAACGACGAGCTGACCGCCGCCCTCAACAAGGAGCTGGCCGGGCTTCGTTCCTCCGGCCGGATCGCGGAGATCCTCAAGAAGTACAACATCGACCCGAAGCTGGCCGACGTAGAGAAGTACCGGTGATGCAGGCGAAGACATCGGCGACGCTGTCTCGACAAACCGGCGCGGAGAAACATGAAAGGCCGGCCACCATCGACGGTGACCACGAGCTGACCTATGGTGAGCCGATCGGCCTGATGAACCACAGGGCCGCCGCGCCGGCTGTCGTGGCCGACGATCCCGACTCGTTCGGCCGCGCAGCGGCCGCCGCCCACTGCTCGGGCCGGCCGGCCTCCTGCACGGTGCCGGGCGCCTGCGTCCTCGTCCCCGAACCGCCCCAGAACACCACCGCGGACAAGGTGGGCCGCCGCCAGGTCGCGTCCGCTCTGCAGAAAGCAGGAGTCGCCTCGTCATGAGCACCTTGAAGATCGCCACCACCCAGTTCGAGCTGCGGGCCGAGCGGTCGTCGGACCATTTTCTCGCGCACATCGAGGGACTTGTGGCAAAGGCCGCCGAGCAGGGCGCCGAACTCATCCTGTTCCCGGAACTCGCCAGCACCGGTCTGCTCGGTGCCATCACCGACCACACCGTCACGACGAAGACGATCCAATCGGACTACTGGAACGTCCTGCCCGCCTTCACCGACGACATCGTCGCCGGTCTGCGGCGCATAGCGGCCGAGCACGACATCATCGTCGTCGGCGGCAGCCACAACCGCGTCGCCGAGGACAAGTCCTTGCGCAATACCGCCTACGTCGTGCACCCCGACGGTCGGATCGAGTCCCAGGACAAGCTCCATCTCACCCCCCAGGAACACGATCTCGGCGCGCGAGGCGGCGACGACCTCCTCATCACCAAGATCGGCCCGTTCACCGCCGGCCTGCTGATCTGTGCCGACATCCAGTACCCCGAGCTGTCGCGCCACCTGATGCGCAAGGGCGTGGACCTCATCCTGTGTCCGTCCCTCACCTGGAACCGGCGCGGAGTCCACCGCGTGCGCACCGGCTGCCAGGCCCGCGCCATCGAGAACCAGCTCTACGTCGTCCATTCCCCCCTCATCGGCCACAGCGGCCTTCCCGAGGACGCCCCCATGTACGCCGTCGGCAAGGCTCTGGTAACCGGTCCGGTCGACAAGACCGTCGGTAAGAACGACGGGATCATGGGCATCACGCAGACCACCGAGGAAGACGTACTGGTGGTGGACCTGGATCACGATCTCCTTCTCGCCTCGCGCGAGAAGCCGGAGGCCCCGGGCCTGAAGCTGCACCGACCCGACCTGTACGCGAAGCTCCTGTCGTCGACCGATTGACGCGCCCCCTGCTCCCCTTTTGTCCGCCCGCCTCGACCCACCTGGATGTCACCATGCGTATCTGCTTTCTGAACCCGTTCGGCACCCCCGCTTACGACCAGTTGATCCAGGACGTGCTCACACCCTCGCTCCAGAGCGGCACCGAGGTCGAGGTCCGCCACCTCGACATCGTCCCCGAGAACATGGACTACTTCGCGGCCAAGCACCTGGTCGAGGTCGGCATCATGAAAGCCGCCGTCCAGGCCGAGAAGGACGGCTTCGACGCGTTCGTCATCGGTTGCTGTTACGACCCGGGCCTGACGCAGTGCCGCGAGCTGGTCAACATTCCCGTAGTGGGACCGCTTGAGGCATCGATCATGAACACCCGCCCGTTCGGCCACCGCTACGCCGTCGTGACCGACCATCACAAGGCGGCCACCGAGATCGCGGACCGCGTCCGGATCTACGGCCAGGAGCAGAACTGCAAGGCCGTCTCGCACGTTGGCTGGTTCATCTACGACATGATCAAAGACCCGGCCGTGGTGGCCAAGGACGCCTACGACACCAGTCTGCGCATCATGAAGGAGACCGGCGCCGAGACGGTGGTCATCGCCTGCACCATCGTCTCCGCCTGCTACGAGATCACCGCGGCGAAGGACGAGAGCCTGCGCGGCATCTCCGTCATCGACCCGAACATCATCGCTGTCAAGCAGGCCGAGATGCTGGCAAGCCTCAACGCCGTCGGTCAGTACCGTATCGCCCGCACCGGCTACTACCAGCAACTGGCGACCCACAGCCCGGAGCAGGCGGAAGAGCTGTACGCTCTTTTGACCGAGAAGTGAGGGGCCGCGGCCAGATGGGTGCTTCGTACGTCGTCGATGTCATCGCGGGTGACGGCATCGGCAAGGAGGTCGCGCCGGCGGCCATGCGGTGCATCGACGCCGTGGCCCGCGACGAGGGTTTCACGATTCGCTGGCGTGAGCGCGACTGGAGTTCCGAGCGTTACCTCGCGGACGGGCGGATGATGCCCGAGGACGGTCTGGAGCAGCTCGCGGACGGCGACGCCATCTTCCTGGGTGCCGTCGGTACGCCCGAGGTACCCGACCATGTCACGTTGTGGGGTCTGCTGATCCCGATCCGGAGGGCGTTCCTGCAGTACATCAACCTGCGTCCGGTGCGGCTGCTGCCCGGCATCGTGTCACCACTGCGCGATGCGCAGTCCCTGGACGTCGTCCTCGTACGCGAGAACGTGGAAGGCGAGTACTCGGAGATCGGTGGCCGGGCCTACCGGGGACTGCCACAGGAAATGGCCACCCAGCAGGCGCTGTTCACCCGCGCAGGTGTGGAACGCACTGCCCGCTACGCGGCCGAATTGGCGCAGACGCGGTCCGGGTCGCTCGTGTCCGCCACCAAATCCAACGGGATCATCCACTCGATGCCGTTCTGGGACGAAGTCGTCTCCGAGACCGTCGCCCGGTACCCGGGGCTCCGGCTGGAGTCGGTCCTGATCGACGCCCTGGCGGCACGCGCCGTTCTCAAGCCTGGAACGCTCGACGTGGTCGTCGCTTCGAACCTGTTCGGTGACATTCTCTCCGACCTGGTGGCCGCCCTCGCCGGCTCCATCGGTGTGGCCCCGAGTGCCAACCTCAACCCGAGCAGAGAACACCCCTCGATGTTCGAGCCCGTCCACGGCTCCGCCCCGGACATCGCGGGCAGGGGCATCGCCAACCCCGTGGGCCAGATGTGGGCCGGCGCGATGATGCTCGACCACCTGGGAGAGGCCAAGGCCGGCCGGCGCCTCACGGCCGCCTTCGAATCGGCCCTGGCCGATGGCGTCCGGACCCGGGACCTGGGGGGAACGGCGACGACCGCAGACTTCACCGACGCTGTGCTGAATCGGTTGCGCCGCGCCTGATCCCCGAACTGCATGCCCGAAACAAGGGTTGGGCATGGGGACGTCGGTGGCCGTCGGCGCTTCGATCACCTCAGGCCACCGGTGTCTTGACGGAGTCGAGGAGTAGTTGGGCGACGTCCACGACCTGGATGGATTCCTTGGCCTTGCCTTCGTTCTTCTTGCCGTTGACGGAGTCGGTGAGCATGACGAGGCAGAAGGGGCAGGCGGTGGAGACGATGTCCGGGTTCAGGGAGAGGGCTTCGTCGACGCGTTCGTCGTTGATGCGTTTGCCGATCCGTTCCTCCATCCACATGCGGGCGCCGCCGGCGCCGCAGCAGAAGCCGCGTTCCTTGTGCGGTGCATCTCCTCGTTGCGCAGGCCCGGGACCCTGCCGATGATCTGGCGCGGGGGTGTGTAGATCTTGTTGTGGCGGCCGAGGTAGCAGGGGTCGTGGTAGGTGATGAGGCCCTCGACGGGGGTGACGGGGATCAGTCTGCCCTCGTCGACGAGGTGCTGGAGGAGCTGGGTGTGGTGGATGACCTCGTAGTCGCCGCCGAGTTGCGGGTATTCGTTGGCGAGGGTGTTGAGGCAGTGCGGGCAGGTGGCGACGATCTTCTTCGCGGCGCGGGGTTTCCTCGACTGGGGGGTGGTGTTGCCGTCGTCGTCGAGTTCCTCGCCGAACGCGGTGTTCAGGGCCATGACGTTGTCGGTGCCCAGTTCCTGGAAGA
>NZ_JBEPAP010000075.1:0-44783 GCF_040298665.1 Streptomyces sp. NPDC001508 | reverse complement strand
GGTGCTGAAGAGCCTGTCGAAGGCGTTGGCCGACGGTGACCGCGTTCACGCCGTGCTCATGGGCAGCGCGGTCAACAACGACGGCGGCGGGCCGGCCCATGCGTCCGTGCCGGGCACCGGGGTGAGCAGCCCCTGGGTGCGCAGCGCGCCCGACAGGTCCCGCAGCAGCCGCAGATCGCCCCCGCAGATCCGGTGCAGCCGGCGCACCGTGAGCGGTTCCAGGGCGGCGCCGCGGGCGAGCAGCTGGGCCGTCTCCTCGTGGGGCAGCGGTTCCAGGGCCAGCCGCGGCAGGAGTTCACCTGTCCACAGCCGGGACACCGCGCCCGGGACGGGGGCGCGGTCGTCGGCGATCACGATCAGCCGGGTGCGGCCGTGCACGGCGAGCTGGTGCACCAGGGCGGCCGATGCCTCGTCCAGCAGATGGGCGTCGTCGACCACGAGGAGGCGCGTGCCGGACAGCGACCGCACCGCGTGGTGCAGCGAGACCGTCCCGGGCAGCAGCGGGGCGAATGCGGCGAAGGGCAGCGAGCGGGTCTCGAGCGTCCCGGTCACCCGGGCGCAGTCGGTGCCGCGCACGGCCTTGGTGACCAGCCGGGTCTTGCCGCGGCCGGCCGGGCCGGTCACCACGATGCCCTGCCGTCCCGCGGCCAGGGACCGGCCGATCAGCTCCAGTTCGTCCTCCCGGCCGGTGAACGGCCAGGGCAGTTCGAGGGTCTTGGCGTCCTGTACATGAATCGTCACGTCATGGAGAGTCCCGGTACTCACGCCTGATACAGGGGGACTTGAGTAGCCCCCGACTCAGGCGCGCCGGGCGGGGCCGACGGCAGTCTTGGCGCATGACCCAGCGCTACTGCTCACTTCCGCAGCAGCCTGCCCCGTCCTTCGCGCCGGGGCTGGCCGCCGAGCGGCTGAGCGCGCTCGTCGCGGGGCGGCGCATGTGGGTCAACGGCACGGTGCTGCACTACTACTTCTTCGAGGACGACACCGACGGCTCCGTGATCCCCGTGCCGGGGACCGGGGAGACCCGTTGGGTGCCGTGGGCCGGCGCCAAGGAACAGTGCGAGGTCGTACGGGAGTGCTTCCGTCAGTGGCAGGACCTCGGTATCGGGGTGACGTTCGCCGAGGTCGCCGACCGGCGCGAGGCGGAGCTGCGGATCGGGTTCCAGTACGGGGACGGCTCCTGGTCGCAGGTGGGCCGGGACGCCCTCGCGGTCGGCCTCAACGAGCGCACCATGAACCTCGGTTGGGACCTCACCCGGTCCGGTCAGCGGGTCACGGCCCTGCATGAGATCGGGCATGTGCTCGGCATGCAGCACGAGCACCAGAACCCGCTGGCCGGCATCCACTGGGACGACGAGGCGGTGTACGCCGACCTGGCGGGCCCGCCGAACCACTGGAGCCGGGACAGGACGTTCTTCAACATCCTGCGCAAGCTGGACCCGGCCGAGGTCAACGGGTCCGTCTGGGACCCGCAGTCCGTCATGGGGTTCCCGTTCGAGGCGGGGCTGGTCCTGGAGCCGGAGCGGTACCACGGGGGGCTGCATCCGCCGGGCACGCTGTCCCCGGCCGACAAGGAGTTCGTGCTGCGCTGGTACCCGCCGGCCGGGCCGGGACCGGCCGCGGACGGACTGGACGGGCCGGCCGCGCTGGTGCCTTTTCGCTCGGCGCCGCTCAGCCTGGGGCCCGGTGGGCAGGCCGACTTCACCGTCGATCCGCCCGAGACCCGTGACTACGCGGTGGGCACCTTCGGCGACGGGGACGGCGTCGTCGTCGCCTTCGAGGAACGCGACGGCGAACCGCGCTACCTCGCCGGGCGGGACGACGGGGGCACACCGCACAACGCCGTACTCAGGGTCAGGCTCGTCAAGGGCCGCCGCTATTTCGTCCGTGTCCGCCTGTACTCCACGTGGGGAACGGGCGAGACGGCCGTCATGTGCTGGTGACAGCACAGAACCGCGCCACGCGGACGCTCGGACCACAGTCCGGCACCGGGGGAGCGGTCGAGGACGTCACCTTCGGAAGGCGATGTCGCTGAGACACCGTTCGGGGGAGCAGGGTCTCAGCCGGACATCTCTGGTGACGTCCTCGACCACGCCACTCGCCTCGCGCCGTTCAGCGGCGCTGCCATTCCCGGGCCAGCAGTTCATAGGAACGGACCCGGGCCGTGTGGTCGTGGGTGATGGTGGTGATGAGCAACTCGTCGGCCCCGGTGGCCTCCTGGAGCTGTTCCAGGTGGTCGGTGACCTGGGACGGGGAGCCGACGAACCGGGTGTCGACACGGTCGCGCACCAGGTCTTGGTCCGCGTCGGACCAGGCGTGGGCGCGGGCCTCCTCGGGGGTGGGGAACGGGATGGCGCCCTCGGCGGTACGGATGCTGCGCACCCACAGGCCGTACCCGGTGGCGATGTCATGCGCGGTGGCCTCGTCCTCGGCGACCACGACGTCCGCGGAGACGCTGACGTACGGCTTGCCGAGGTCGTCGGAGGGCTGGAAGTACGCGCGGTAGCCGTCCACGGCCTCCAGGACGGTGGCCGGGCTGACGTGGTAGTTCGCGGTGAACCGCAGCCCGCGCCGGCCCGCGACCTCGGCGCTCGTGCCGCCGCTGCTGCCGAGGATCCACACCTCGACGTCGGCGCCCTCACCGGGCACGGCGTGCGCCTCGACGCCCTCCGCCGAGCGGTAGGTGCCGGCCAGCAGGGCGAGGATGTCGTCGACCTGCTCGGCGTAGTCCTGGGACTCGGCGCCCGGCAACTGCAGGAGCCGGCGCTGCAGGGCGATCCTCGGTGAGCCGAGCAGCCGCTCGAAGGAGAACCGGGGCGGGATGAGCAGGCCGCCCGGTGCGCGGCCGTCGACGACCGGGGTCACCGTCGGCGGCGGGTCCGCCCGTTCGCCCGGTGGCCGGCCGCCCGAGCGGCCGAGGCCCAGATCGACGCGGCCCGGGTGCAACGCGTCGATCAGGCCGAACTCCTCCACCGTGCTGAGCGCCGTGCGATGGCCGAGCTGCACGGCGCCCGAGCCGAGCCGGATGCTGGAGGTGGCGGCGGCCGTCAGGGCGAGGACGACCGCCGGTGACGTGCCGGCCACCCCGGGGTTGAGATGGTGCTCGGCGAACCAGTACCGGTGGTAGCCGAGGCGTTCGGCGTGCTGGGCCAGGTCGATGGAGTTGCGCAGCGCCTCGCCGGCCGTGGCCCCCGAGGGGATGGGGACCAGGTCGAGGACGCCGAGGGGTGTGCTGGAGGACATGCGGGCTCTCCCTCAGTGCGCGGCGGGCACGGGCCCGGGGTCCGGTGGCGCGAGCACCGGGCCCCAGGGGAACGGTGGGTCCGGGATGTCCCCGCGCAGCACCGGGGCGACCTCCGTCTGGAACAGCTCGAGCGAGTCCCGGTGCCGGCTCTCCGTCAGCCCGCTCGCGTCCGCGGACACATGCTGCACGGTGTGCCCGAGCCGCTCGTGGTAGCGGTGCACCTTGTCGATGACCTGCTGGGGGCTGCCGATCAGCGCAGAGCTGCGGTCGACGAAGTCCTCCAGGGTCTCGAAGACCACGGGCAGGCCGGTCGCCCGCTGGAAGGCGAGGTTGCCCTCGAAGACCGGCCGGTAGGCGGCGAGTGCTTCCTGTGTGGTCCGGGCGACGCACAGGCCCGCCGAGCCGGCGCCGACGGCGATGCCGGCCGGGTCGTGGCCGTGGTGCTCCCAGCGTTCCCGGTAGTGGCGGACCAGTTCGGCGTACGGCTCTATCGGGTGGGTGACGTTCGCGGAGAACAGCGGGTCGCCGTAGCGGGCGGCGAGGTCCACGCTCCGCTCGCTGGTGGCGCTGCCGTGCCAGACCCGTACGGGCCGCTGGTAGGGCCGCGGCCAGACCTCGGCGTCCGTCAGCTCCGGCCGGAAGCGGGTTTTGGCACTCACCCGGTCCTCGCGCCAGATCCGCCGGAACACCTCGTAGCTCTCGGCGTTGCGCTCCCACTGGTCCTCTGGGGTGACATGGAACAGCTCGCGCTGCGCGGCGCCGTTGCCCTTGCCGATGATCAGGTCGAGCCGTCCGTCGGCGAGATGGTCCAGGGTGGCGTAGTCCTCGTAGGCGCGCACCGGGTCCAGCAGGCTCAGCGTCGTCACCGCGGTGAACAGCCGGATCCGCCGGGTGCGGGCGGCGATGTGGCTGAGCACGACCGTGGGCGAGGAGGAGATGAACGGCCGCTCGTGCCGCTCCCCCACGCCGAAGCCGTCAAAGCCCAGCTCCTCGGCGAGCAGCGCGTTGTCGAGGACTTCCCGGAACCGCTCGTGTGTCGTCTTCCGTACGCCGGTGACCGGATCGGGACGGTGCACGATCAGGGTGATGGCGAGGAACTTCACGAGGCCACCCGCTCACGCTCACCCCGTGCGTCGTCGGGGTGGGCGAGGCCGAGGTGGTCGCGCAGGGTGGTGCCCTCGTAGTCGGCGCGGAAGACGCCGCGCTCCTGGAGCAGCGGGACGACGGTGTCGGCGAACGCGTCGAGGCCGCCCGGTGTGATGTGCGGGACGACGATGAAACCGTCGCTGGCGTCGGCCTGGACGAACTCGTCTATGGTGCGGGCGACGGTGGCCGGGGAGCCGACGAAGGTCTGCCGGTTGCCGGTGTTGATGACCAGGTCGCGGATGGACCAGCGGTGCGCGGCGGCCAACTCGCGCCACTCGCGGGCGGTGGCCAGCGGGTCCCGGTACATGCGGACCTGGGCGCGGCCCCGCGCGATGTGCTCCTCGTCCACGTTCGGGTCGATCTCGGGCAGCGGGCCGTCCGGGTCGTACCCGGACAGGTCCCGGTTCCAGACGAACTCCAGGTGCTTGATCGCGGTGGCGCCGCTGACCTGCTGCCTGCGCACCTCGCGGGCCGCTTCCTCGGCCTCGGCGTCGGTGTCGCCGAGCACGAAGGTCGCCGCGGGCAGGATGAGCAGCTGGTCGCGGCGCCGGCCGTGGGCGGCCAGGCGCCGTTTGACGTCGGCGTAGAACGCCTGGCCCTCCTTGAGGGTGGCGTGCCGGCTGAAGATCGCGTCGGCGCTCGCCGCGGCGAACTCGCGGCCCTCCTCGGAGTCGCCGGCCTGGAAGATCACCGGCCGGCCCTGCGGCGAGCGCGGCACGTTGAACCGGCCGTGGATGTCGAAGTGCCGCCCCCGGTGGACGAAGGCGCCGGCCCGGGCGTCGCGCAGGAAGGTGCCGGTGGCCTGGTCGGCGAGGATCTCGTCGCCGTGCCAGGAGTCGAACAGCTCGTTCGCGGTGGCCAGGAACTCCTTGGCCCGGGAGTACCGCTCCTGCTGGGGCAGAAAGCCGCCGCGGCGGAAGTTCTCGCCGGTGAAGGCGTCCCAGGAGGTGACCACGTTCCAGGCGGACCGGCCGCCGGAGAGGTGGTCGAGGCTGGCGAACTGGCGGGCCACCTCGTAGGGCTCGTTGAAGGTGGAGTTGATGGTGCCGGTCAGGCCGAGCCGGTCGGTGACGGCGGCCAGCGCCGCGAGGACGGTGAAGGTGTCGGGTCGGCCGACGACGTCCAGGTCGTAGATGTGTCCGCCCTGTTCGCGCAGCCTGAGTCCCTCGGCGAGGAACAGGAAGTCGAACTTGGCGCGTTCGGCGGTGCGCGCCAAGTGCGCGAAGGAGGCGAACTCGATGTGGCTGCCGGCGGCCGGGTCGCTCCACACGGTGGTGTTGTTGACGCCGGGGAAGTGGGCGGCCAGATGGATCTGCTTCAGTGGCTTGCTCATGTCGGTGCGGTCCCTCCGGCTCAGGCAGCTGTGTAGCGGTTGGCGGGGCGGGCGAGCCCGAGCAGCCCGCGCAGGGTGTCGGCTTCGTAGGCGCGCCGGAACAGGCCACGGCGCTGGAGTTCGGGCACCAGGCCCCGGGTGATCCGCGGCAGGTCATGGCCGAGTACGGCGGGCCGCAGCCGGAAGCCGGTGAGTCCGCCCTGCCGCAACTCGACCAGGAGATCGGCGAGTTGGCTGGGTGTGCCGGTGAAGATCCGGGCGTCCGAGGTGTACGGCTCACCCGCGAGGTCGTCCAGGCGGGCGCGGCGTGCCGACGCCTCGGCGGGGTCGTCGTCGAGGAAGACCAGCAGGTCGCCGAAGAGGTGCAGGGGCTCTTCGGCGCGGCCGGCCGCCGCCTGTTCGGCCCGGACCTCGGCGACGATCGCGCGGGCCTGTTCCGGGTCGTGCGGGGTGATGTATCCGACGTCGGCCTGGCGGGCCACGAGCCGGTAGGGGACGGTCTGGTGGGCCAGCGCGGTGACGAGCGGCTGCCCCTGCGGCGGGCGGGGCGTGATGCTCGGGCCCTTGACGCTGAAGTGCCGGCCCTCGAAGTCGATGTAGTGCAGTTTGTCCCGGTCGATGAAGCGGCCGGTGGCCGCGTCCCGGATCTCGGCGTCGTCCTCCCAGCTGTCCCAGAGCCGGCGGACGACCTCGACGTGGTCGGCGGCCTCGTCGAACAGGTCGGTGACCAGGTCCTGGGCGGCCGGGCTGTCGTAGGCGTCGAGTTCGGGGAGGGTGCGGCGGCCGAAGTGGGCGGCCTCGTTGGGGCGTGCGGTGATCTGGACGCGCAGGCCGGCGCGGCCGGCGCTGACATAGTCGAGGGTGGCGATCGCCTTGGAGATATGGAACGGCTCCGTGTGCGTGGCCACCACTGTCGGCACCAGACCTATGTGGCGGGTGAGCGGTGCGACACGGGAGGCGATGAGGACCGCGTCCAGCCGGCCGCGCACCTGGTCGGTGCGCTCGTCCGGGTCGAAGAAGCGCGAGGACTGCGGGCCCAGGCCGTCCTCGACGGTGACGAAGTCGATCAGGCCGCGTTCGGCCTCGGCGACCAGATCGGCCCAGTAGCCGGCGCTGAACAGGTCGCGGGGGCGGGCGACCGGCTCGCGCCAGGAGGCGGGGTGCCAGCCGGTGGCGTCGAGCGCTACGGCGAGGTGCAGGGGGGCAGGGGAGGATGAGGACACGAGTGGGCGCCTTCCTGGAGGTCCGTAAGGGATCGCCGGCCCGCCCCGGCCGTCGGGGCGGTGGCGGATGGGGCAACGGGTCAGGAACAACAGAGCGCGCCGGCGACGCGCAGCAGATCGATGTGCGGCCGGGAGTGGAGCCGGACGGCGCGACGGACCAGGAACATGTCCGTCACCTCCGCCCGTCCCGTCGGCGGCCGTGCCGCCGCGCCGTGCACATCTCGACTTCAGTCACAACACGCCGTCCGTCCGGTGTGTTCCGCAGCCGCTGCGGCGGCGGTCAGGAGTTGTCGAGGGGCAGTCCGGGCGGGTTGACCTCGGCCTTGGTGACGGCCTCGTTGGACAGGTTGTAGGCGGCGAGCCACTTGGCGTACTGCCCCTTCTGGATCAGGTGGTTGATCGCGTCGGCGACCGGCCGGGCGAGGCCGCTGTCCTTCTTCGTGGTCGCCGCGATCAGGCCCTGGAGCGTGGCGCCCGCGCCGGAGAAGGTGCCGCCGCTGCGGGTCGGGTTGGGCGATGTGGCCGTCTGCCTGATGTGGTAGGCGATCCCGGGGTTGGCGGAGAAGTACGCGTCGATCTTGCCGCCGGTCAGCGCGAGAGAGGTGGCGTTCTTGCTCGCGTAGTGCTTGACGGTGAGCTGCTTGCCCTCCTGCTTCAGCTTCGCCTGCCACTCCAGGAGGATCTTCTCCTGGTTGGTGCCGTTGTCGACGGCGACGGTCTTGCCGGCCAGGTTCCGGTAGTCGCCGTCGAAGTTCCAGGTGCTCTTCTTCAGCACCTCGAAGCCGAGGTTGTCCTTGCGGTAGGAGGCGAAGTCGTACTTCTTCTTGCGTTCCTCGGTGTCGGTGATGTTGGAGAAGCCGATGTCGGCCCGGCCGCTGTCGATGCCGACGAACATGTTCTCCCAAGTAGCTTTGGAGACCTCCGCCTTCAGACCGAGCACGGCGGCGACCAGGCGGGCGAGGTCGGGCTCGGCGCCGGTGAGGGTCTTCTGGTCCGAGCCGACGTACGCGAGCGGCGGGAAGCCGTCGGGCAGGGCGCCGACGACGATCTTCAGGGTGCCGCTGCCGCGGACGGATGCGGGCAGTTCGGCGCTGATCGACTTCACCTCCGAGACCTTGAGTTCGGTCTGTGTGGCGGCGCCGTTGGACACCCGGCCCACCGTGACCGTGCCCGCGGTGTCGGTGGTGGTGGCGGCGTCGCTGTCGCCCCCGCAGGCGGTGAGGCCGGTGGCGAGGGTGGCTGCGGCGGCGACCGCGGTGATGCCGCGGTTCAGACGGCGTCTGGAGAGCTGGCTGGGCATGGTTGTCCTTCGTCGCTGGGTTCGCTGGGTGTTCGGTGGGTGTGAGCGGGCGCGGGGTGAGTGGGCGTGGGTGTGAGGTGGCCGGGTGTTCGCTGGGTGAGTGGGTGTGAGGTGGCTGGGTGTGAGTGGGTGGGAGAGAGAGCGGGGGTGCGGGGCGGGTGCGGGGAACGGGCGGGCGGTCACAGGACCTTGCTGAGGAAGTCCCTGGTCCGCTCGTGCCGGGGGTGGTCGAGCACCTCGGCGGGCGGGCCCTGTTCGACGATCCGTCCGGCGTCGATGAAGACGATCCGGTCGGCGACCTCGCGGGCGAATCCGATCTCGTGGGTGACGATGACGAGCGTGGTGCCGCTGGTCGCGAGGTCCTTGATGACGGAGAGCACCTCGCCGACGAGTTCCGGGTCGAGCGCCGAGGTCGGTTCGTCGAACAGGATGATGCCGGGGCGCAGCGCGAGGGCGCGGGCGATCGCGACACGCTGCTGCTGGCCGCCGGACAGCTGCCGTGGATAGGCGCCCGTCCGGTCGCCGAGTCCGACCCGGCCGAGCAGGTCACGGGCGAGTTCCTGGGCCGCGGGCCGGGTGAGCCGCCCGGTGGCCACGGGGGCGGCGGCGACGTTGTCCAGCGCGGTCAGATGCGGGAACAGATTGAAGTTCTGGAAGACGAAGCCGATCCGGCTGCGCTGGGCGAGGATCGCCCGCTCGCTCAGTTCCTTCAGCCGCTGGCCGCTGCGTCTGACCCCGATCGGTTCGCCGCCGACGCTGACGTGTCCGATCTCGGGCCGCTCCAGGTGGTTGATCACCCGCAGCAGGGTGGACTTGCCGGACCCGGAGGGGCCGATGACGACGGTGACCTCGCCGGGGCGCACGGTCAGGTCGATGCCGTCGAGGACACGGTGGGCGCCGTACCACTTGTGCACGTTGTGCACCTCCAGGGCGACGGGGGCCTGGGCGGTGTGCGGGCCTGCGGTCATACGGCGGCCTCCCGGCGCAGTCGGGCGCGCAGTCCGGCGAGGCCGGAGCGGGCGCGCTGCCAGGGCGTCGGCGGCAGGGTGCGGGTGGCGCCCCGGGCGAAGTACCGCTCGACATAGAACTGGACGACGGACACGACACTGGTGAGGATCAGGTACCAGACGGTGGCGACCAGCAGCAGCGGCACGATGTCACCGGGGTAGGTGCTGCCCATGGTCTGCACCGCGCCGAACAGGTCGAGCAGCGACACATAGAACACCAGGGACGTGCTCTTGATCAGGCCGATGAGCTGGTTGACATAGTTCGGGGTGATGGACCTGAGGGCCTGCGGGAACACGATCCGGGTGAACTGGTAGCGCTTCGGCAGGCCGAGCGCGGCGGCGGCCTCGTGCTGGCCCTGGTCGACGGAGAGGATGCCGCCGCGGACCACCTCGGAGGCGTACGCCGCCTCGTTGAGGCCGAGCCCGACCACGGCGACCGCCATGTCGGTGGCCAGTCTCGACTCGTCGAAGGTGACGAAGGCGGGTCCGAAGGGGACGCCGAGGCTCACCGTCCGGTACAGGGCCGAGAAGTTGTAGAGGAAGATCAGTACGACGATGAGCGGCACGGACCGGAACAGCCAGGTGTACGTCCAGCTGACGGCGCGCAGCACGGGGCTTCCGGAGAGCCGGCCGAGGGCCAGCAGGATGCCGCCGAGCAGGCCCAGCACGGCGCTGAGCGCGGTCACTTCGAGGGTGATGAGCAGGCCGTCGAGGATGGTGGGGCGCAGAAACCAGTAGCGGAAGCGGTCCCACTGGTAGAAGGGGTTCGTGGCCAGTCCGTGCGCGATCTGCGCCACGACCACCAGCACGACGACCGTGACGGCCCATCGGCCGGGACGGCGCAGCGGCACGACTCGCTGGGCGGACAGGGTTTTTGACGATGTGTCGGCTGGCGGCGGCGCGGTGAGGGACACGGCGCCGCCCGGGGGTTCGGTCATGGCGGGCTCCGGTGGGATCGGGGCACCCCCAGGCCGGCGGCGCGACCCGTGTGGCTGCGACGGCGCTACGCCGGCGGCGTTGAGCCGACGGCGCCATGGCGCGGCGCGGTGCACGGGAGGGGCACGGGGACCGGGGAGGGGCGGGCAGCGGCACACCGCTCGGTCGGTGTGCGTCGGGAACGCGGGGGCCGGAAGTGGCGTCAGCCCCGGCGACGGGCAGGGCCCGAAGCGGTACACAGTGCGCTGTTCACGCGAAGCAGGTCGACCGCCCGGTCGGCGACGAGCAGACCCGCGTACGGATGTACGCAGCTTTGGGTGCGGCCGGCGGCCGTCCCGTCGGCTGCGTACATGTCCGTCACTCGCGTTACTCGCATTTCCGGCCCCTGCGGGGCCCTCGCGCTTACCGAAGCGTCATCCGGTCCGGTCGTCACCTGGGGCACCCCACCGCGGCGCGAGGGTTGCCGGCCAGCGAGCCAGGGCTTGTCGCTGACACTCATGACCGTGCTGAGCGGTAAGTAAGGCAGTTGGGCGGACGTATGTCAACGCCCGTCCGCTGGATGGACCGGTCGCCGCGCCGCTCAACCGCGCCGGGAACCGGGGGCGCCGGCCGCGTGCCGCGCCCAGTCCAGGATCTGCACGGCCGAGCCGGCCGCCTCAAGGCCCGCGCAACGGGCGTGATGACGACGGGCGATGCCGTCCAGGTCGAGGTGCGCGCCGAAGGCGGGCCGGGCCGCCAGCCGCCGGGCGTGCGCCCACAGCGCCGGATGATCGGCCACGCGGTGCACGGCGGCGGCGTCGAGGTGGTGGCGGTGCACGGTGTCGAGTTGCACCAGGGCGACCCACAACTCGACGTCGGCGGCGGTGAGTTTGTCGCCGACGAGGAACTCCCGCCCGGCGAGCCGCCGTTCCAGTTGGGCCAGGGTGCCGAGCAGGACGTCGAGCGCCGCGGCCCGCTCGGCCGCGTCCGCGCCGGCCCGGCCCGCCCGCTGTGCGGCCTCCTCGATGCCCTGCGCGCACAGCCGCTCGATCTCCTCGATCGCGGCCTCGGCGCCGCACGGGTAGAGCCGGTCGCGCCCGTCGCCGAAGCAGCGGTCCAGGTCGCGCAGGATGTCCGGGGCGTGGGTGCTGACGATCCGCCCCGACCAGTCGTCGCTGAGCACCGGCGCGAGCGCCGGCCCGGGGTAGCGGTGCGCGCTCGCCTCGTACAGCGGGCGCAACGCCGAGTGTCCGCCCCCGGGACAGTCGGGGACGGCGTCGAGGAAGGTGACCGGACAGATGTCGTCGAGGGCGAGGAGGCTGTGGCCCACGGCTATCCGCAGGCCGTCGGGACAGGCCGTCGTGAGGTGGAGCCGGTAGCGGCGCGGCACGGCGTAGTGGCCGCTGCGCGCGTCCCGGCCGATCCTGCCCCGGAAGCGTGCGGTCCGCTGGGCGGACGGGACGGCGGCGAGCGGCGTGCTGGACGTGGACATGCGTCTCCCCGGGTGCGAGCGCGCGGGTGTGCGCGGCTGAAGCGTCGTCGGTCGGTGGGTGCGAGGGGCCCCGGTCGGCCGGGAGCGCGGGACGGTCAGCCGCAAAGACTGATCGCGCTGCAGACCCGCAGCAGGTCGATGTGCCGGCGGGAGGTCAGCAGGGGCAGCGACGGCGCACGGCGGCCACGGCCGGTGCTCGTCCCACGGCGGCCCATCTTTTCCCTACCTTTTCACTAGGATTCCCTTCTGGAGTGTCGATCCGCGCCCACAGGCACGTCAAGGGGGCGTCCACCCCTGGAACACCGGCGCCTTTGGAGGGCCTGGCCGGCCCCTCGCGGGTCGGGTTCCATACCGGTCCGACGGCGCCGGACACCGAGGGGCGCGCCCCGTACGCCGACGATGCGGGCCTGGCCGTCCCGGCACCGGGTCGCGGCGTCGGCCGTGGCCGGCTCGCCGGTTCACCCGAACGGTCCGGTCACGCTGGTCGGCCGGGCGGTCCGGTGGTGGCGTGGAGGGACGTACCGCGTTGCGAGGAGGCAGCCCCGATGAACCGTCCGTACCGTCCCGCGCGTGTCCTCGCCTCGGCCCTGGCCGCCGGGTCACTGCTGGCCGCGGGCGCCTGCTCGGACGCCGACGGCGCCTCCGACACGGTGTCCGCCTCCCCCGCCGCCGAGCGGTCCCCGGATGCCGTGGCCGATCCCGGACGGGCCCCGAGCCCGTCCGCCACCCCCGCGCTCACCAGGGCGGGCGCGAAGGCCGCGCTGATCACCGCGGCCGATCTTGAGGACGACTGGACGCAGGCGAACGACGCCGCCTCCTGGCGCGACAAGCTGCTGCTGGGCAAGGTCGACATCGCCGCGTTCCTCAAGGGGAAGGCCGCCGCGGCCGACTGCCAGCGGCTCCTCCACAGCCTGTACTCCGACAGCCTGCTGGGCCGCGCTCCCGGCGCCTCGGCGCTCACCGGGTTCACGGATCCGCGGGCCCGGCTGCTGTACCAGGTCGGCGACTACGGCGAGGCTTCGGTGAAGAAGTCCCTGGACTGGCTGCGGAGCCTGCCGCGAAAGTGCGGCCAGTTCACCGCGACCGGCTCCGACGGCGGCAAGCGGACCGTCCAGGTGGTGTCGGCCCCGCTGCCCACCGTCGGCGACGACCGGGCGGGTGTCACCGTGACGGTGAAGGGCACGGCCGACGGGCAGCCGATCACCCTCACCACGGACGTCGCCGCGCTCCGCGTGGTCGCCTCCGGGGCCACCGTCATCAACGGCGGCCTCTCCGGCGCCGATCGCAGGAGCACCGAGGCGGCCGTGCGGGCGGGTGCGCAGCGGCTGAAGGACGTCCTCGCCGGGAAGACCCCGGCGCCACACCCCAGCGAGTTCGACTGACGGCGCCGTACGCGCGGGTGCGTCGCGGTGCCCGTCGGCCAGGGCCGGCTCGCCGAACGGTCATGATCAGTACGCCTGGCGCCCCTCGGCGCGCAGCCGCTCCCGCCATTGCTCCGCGTTCCTGCTGACCGGCCGCGTCGTCGCGATGAAGTTCTCCAGCACCGCCAGAAAACGGTGCGGATCGGCGCGGAACGGAAAGTGCCCCGAGCCCTCGAAGATCTCCAGACGGCTGCCGGGCATCGCCGCGTGCGCCACGTCGGCGTGCCCGGCGGGCACCACCTGGTCGCGCGAGCCCCAGACCAGCAGGGTCGGCATGCCCGCGGTGAGATAGCAGCGGTCGAGCATGGACACCACCTGACCACGCCAGTCCACCACCGCGCGCAGCGTGCGGATGAACGCGTCGCGGGAGGCCGCATCGGGCAGCGCGTCCACCACGCGCAGCAGATCCGGCGCGTCGACGCCGAGCCCGGTGTCGAGCAGCCGCATCAGCCGGATCACGGCGGCGGTCTGGACCCGCATCGTCGGAAGCCGCAGCAGGGCCAGGGCGAGATGGGCCCCGGGCAGCGAGGCCAGGCGCAACGCCGGGGTGACACCGCGGCCCACCCCGCCGGTGCTCACCAGCGCCAGCCGCTCGGTCCGGCCCGGGAACTGGTACGCGAACTGCATCGCCACACCGCCGCCGAGGGAGTGCCCGACCAGCGTCACCCTGTCGATGTCCAGCACTCCCAGCAGGTCCCGCATGCCGTTGGCGTACGCGGGGACCGAGTAGTCGCCGCGTGGCTTGTCGGAGGAACCGTGGCCCAACAGGTCCGGGGCGATGACCGTGTGGTGCCGGGCCAGCTCGGGAATCAGCTCCGCCCAGGTGTCGGAGGAGTCACCGATGCCATGGATCAGCAGCACGGCCGGACCGCTGCCCGCCATGCGGAAGGCCCAACGGTGGCCGTGCACGAACCGGTACTGCCGTGGGACGGGCTCCTGGATCGCGCGCAACCGCGTGGGCTCGCCACGCTGTGGGGGGATGCTTGCCACGGTGGCTCCTCTCCAGGGCGAAGCCCCTCGGCGCCGGTCGACGTGCTCGTAACTCATACGCTCCGCTGGAATCTAAATCAATAAGTCGACTTACCGAAGTCGGCTAGGTCACAGCGAAACGCCACTGGGGCGTGAGATATGCCATGCCGCCAACCGCGCGCGGCGGGCAGAAGGGGCGCGCGTGGCGGCTGGGCCGGCAGGCCCGCGCCGAGACACCCCTCCGCATCGTCGGCCCCGACCTCACCCACCTCGTCGAACAGGCCGGCCGGGCCGGCATCGCGGCATGCGCGCCGCAGTGCGCGAACAGCGGGCGGTTGGGGCCGAATTGGGCGCCGCAGTAGGCCCGTTGCGACTCTCGTCTCAAAGCTTGCGCACAAATTCCACACATCCTCTCTTCATACCGGTCCCGATGGTCTAGATTGACCGTGCTTCAGCCGTTCGGACACGAGGCGACCAATAATGATCTTTAGGTCCGGTACTACGGAAGGTCAGCAGTCGCGTCCCCGGCGCCGGGCGTGGGGATGATCGATTCTTGGGGCCCGAGAGGGGTCTTGGGTGCGGGGAGCACCCGAGGTTTCGACGGGTTCCCGCACACCTCAGGAGTCGGGCAGAACGGGTGAGTCCGCTGCCGTCGGGGTGGGGTGTCCAAGTATCCAAGTACCTCTGAACCAGCCGGAATGTCATGCGCGGGGGGCCAGGTGCCTCCCGGGGGGAGGAACAGCGCGGCACGGGGGGCGGGGGCCTCCCGGGGGAGGAACAGCACGGCTCGGGGGGCGGGGGCCTCCCGGGGGGGTGGAACAGCACGGCTCGGGGGGCGGGGGCCTCCCGGGGCGAAGAACAGTGTGCGGCGAACACGTCGAACCACTGCGGACCTGGGGGGTTCTGTGCGGCAAGGGGGATTGGTCAGCCCGTTTCCATCGGCGCGCGAGCGTTTGGCGAACGGGGAAATCAGCCAGACCGCGATCGACTGGGAGCAGCGCTACCGCCGTACCGTGATCATCAGCGATACGGTGGCCACCGGCTTCGTGGTGGCGGCGATCGGCAACTTCTTCGGGGCCCGGGACGCGGCCAACTGGCATGAGAAATGGGGGATTCTCGCCTTCGGCACCGAACTTCTGGTGCTGGGGGCGCTCGCGGTGAGCCGGTCGTGGGCGCCGGCCGTGCTCGGCCAGGGCGCCGAGGAATTCCGCCGGCTCGGCCGCTCACTGTTCACGGCGACCGTCGTACTGGCGCTCGGCGGAATCGCCCTCACCTCGCGCAACATCAAGCTCTGGATCTTCGTCGCGATCCCCGCGATCGCGCTCACCACCATGACCGCGCGGTATGTGCTGCGCCTGTGGCTGCACAAACAGCGCAAGGAAGGGCGGTGTCTGAGACCGGTGCTCGCGGCCGGGAGCCCGGCCACCGTGTGTGACCTGATCACCCGAACCCGTAAGTTCCCGCACCTCGGATGGCGGGTCGACGCGGTGTGCACGACGGACGGTGTCGGGCTCACCGGTGACCAAGTGGACGGAGTGCCGGTCGTCGGCCGGCTGGCGGACGTCGCGCGCCACGTGCGCCGCGACGGCTACCGTGTCGTCGCGGTCACACCGGACCCGCACTGGTCACCGGACCGGCTGCAGCGGCTGGCCTGGAACCTCGAAGGCAGCGACGCCGAGATGATCGTGGCCCCCGTGCTGATGGAGGTGGCCGGCCCACGGCTGCATGTCGACGCGGTGCTCGGGATCCCGCTGCTGCGGGTCAGCATGCCGGCCTTCACCGGGGGCCGCCGCGCGATCAAAGAGGTCGTCGACCGGATGGGCGCGGCGATCCTGCTGATGCTGTTCGCGCCGCTGATGGTGTTCGTCGGGCTGCTCGTGCTGGTGGACAGCCGGGGCGGGGCGTTCTACCGCCAGCGCAGGGTCGGCAAGGACGGCCGCGAGTTCACCATGCTCAAGTTCCGCACCATGGTCGCCGGGGCGCACCGGGCACGTGCCGAGCTGGCCCACCGCAACGAGGGCGCCGGCCTGCTGTTCAAACTCCGCCGGGATCCGCGGGTGACCCGGGTCGGAGCAGTGCTGCGCCGGTACTCGATCGATGAACTCCCGCAGCTTTTCAATGTGCTCACCGGATCGATGTCGCTCGTCGGTCCGCGGCCTCCGCTACCGGAGGAGTCCGCAGCGTACGGGCCGGACATCCGGCGGCGGCTGCTGGTCAAGCCCGGACTCACCGGCCTGTGGCAGATCAGCGGACGCAGCGACCTGTCGTGGGAGGAGGCGGTCCGGCTGGACCTGCGATATGTGGAGGACTGGTCGCTCGCCCTGGACACAGTGATCTTGTGGAAGACGCTGCGTGCGGTGCTCTATGGGCAGGGGGCCTACTGATGCGCGGGGGTCTGCAACTCAACGGTTACGCCGGCGTGCGGACCGCGGGCCGAAAGGGCCTGCCTGGGGGGAGAAACGGGTCATGAGAGTCAGCGTTTTCGGGCTCGGCTACGTGGGCTGTGTGTCGGCCGCGTGCCTGGCCGGCATGGGTCACGAGGTCATCGGGGTGGATGTGAACCAGGTGAAGGTCGACCTGGTCAACGACGGCAAGGCCCCGGTCGTCGAGGAGCGGATCGGCGAACTGATCGCCGAGGTCGTACGGACCGGAGCGTTGAGCGCCACCGGCGACGTCCGCGAGGCGATCATGGGCAGCGAGGTGTCGCTGGTCTGCGTGGGCACGCCGTCGGAGCCCAACGGCAGTCTGTGCACCACGTACTTGGAACGGGTCACCGAGCAGATCGGCGCCGCGCTTGCGGATCGTCATGGGCACAGCGGGCGGCACACCGTCGTGTACCGCAGCACCATGCTCCCGGGCACCTGCCTGAACCTGCTGGTGCCCATCCTGGAGAAACACGTCGGCGGCACGGCCGGGGTGGACATCGGGGTCGCGGTCAACCCGGAGTTCCTGCGTGAGGGCACGAGCGTGCGGGACTTCTTCGACCCGCCCAAGACCGTCATCGGCGAACTCGACCCGGCAAGCGGCGATGCGGTGAGGGCGCTGTACGACGGTTTGCCCGGCGAGGTGTTCCGGGTGCCGGTCCCGACGGCCGAGGCGATCAAATACGCGGACAACGCGTTCCACGGCCTCAAGATCGGCTTCGCGAACGAGCTGGGCGCGGTGTGCCAGGCACTGGGGGTGGACTCGCACCAGGTGATGGACGTGTTCCTGGCCGACCACAAGCTGAACATCAGCCCCGCCTATCTGCGGCCCGGCTTCGCCTTCGGCGGCTCCTGCCTGCCCAAGGACCTGCGCAGCCTGGTGCACGCGGCACAGCGGGCCGACGTCTCGGTGCCCATCCTCGCCCATGTGCTGCCCTCCAACTCCGACCATCTGCAACGCGCGGTGGAACTGGTCGAGCGCACCGGCAAGCGCCGGGCGGGCCTGTTCGGGTTGTCCTTCAAACCCGGCACCGACGACCTCCGCGAGAGCCCGCTGGTCGAGCTGGCGGAGAGACTCTTCGGCAAGGGGTACGACCTCAAGATCTACGACGCCAATGTGAGCCTTTCCCGGCTGCTCGGCGCGAACCGCGAGTACATCGAGACCCGGCTGCCGCATCTCGCGCAACTGCTCGCGGATTCCGTCGACGAGGTGCTTGAGCACGCCGAGGTGTGCCTGGTCGGGACCAGGGATCCGGCCGTGCTGTCGGCGCTGCCCCATGGCGACGGCCCGGTGATCGTCGACCTCATCCGTCTTCCCGACGCCGAAGCGCGCCAGGCCGAACCGGGGTACATGGGCCTTGCTTGGTGACACGACCGGCGGCGGCCGGCCGGGCCGGCACGCGCTGATCCTGGTGGAGAACCTGTCGGTGCCGTTCGACCGGCGGGTGTGGCAGGAGTGCACGACGCTGCGCGACGCGGGCTGGACCGTGCACGTCATCTGTCCTCAAGGGAGCAAGCGGGACACGGAGCCGGAGGCGGAGATCGACGGGGTGCGGATCCACCGCTACCCGTTGCGCGCGGCCACCGCAGGGCCGGCCGGCTACCTGCGGGAGTACGGCTCGGCGTTGTGGCACACGGTCCGGCTGGCCCGGAAGGTCGGCCCGGTCGACGTGGTCCACGCCTGCAACCCGCCCGACCTGCTGTTCCTGCCGGCGCTGTGGCTCAAGCGGCGCGGGGCGCGGTTCGTCTTCGACCAGCACGACCTGGTACCCGAGCTGTATCTCTCCCGGTTCGACCGCGGCGAGGATCTGCTCTACCGCGCCGTGTGCGCGCTGGAACGGCTGACCTACCGGGCCGCGGACGCCGTGCTCGCCACGAACGAGAGCTACCGTGATGTCGCGGTGCGCCGTGGCGGCCGGCGGCCGGACGACGTTTTCGTGGTGCGCAGCGCGCCCGACATCGACCGGTTCCATCCCGTACCGCCCGAGCCGGAGCTGAAGCGCGGCAAGCCTCATCTGCTGTGCTACCTCGGCGTCATGGGCCCGCAGGACGGCGTCGACTACGCCTTGCGGGCCCTTGCGAAGCTGCGCGACGAGCTGGGGCGTACCGACTGGCATGCGGTGTTCGTCGGCGCCGGCGACACCTTCGACGCGATGGTGGAGCTGTCCGGGCGGCTCGGCCTGTCGGAGCAGGTGCAGTTCACCGGGCGTGTTCCGGACGCCGATCTGGTGCGCTATCTGTCCACCGCGGACGTGTGCCTCTCCCCCGACCCGCGTAATCCGCTCAACGACGTGTCGACCATGAACAAGGTCCTGGAGTACATGGTGATGGGCCGGCCGGTCGTCTCGTTCGACCTGAAGGAGGCGCGCGTCTCCGCCGGTGACGCCGCCGTCTACGCGCCCGCCAACGACGAGGCCGAGTTCGCCGGGCTGATCGCGCTGCTGCTGGACGATCCGGCGAAGCGGGCCCTGATGGGCAAGGTCGGCCAGGAGCGGATCAGCGGGCCGCTCTCCTGGCGGAACTCGCAAGCGTCGCTGCTCGCCGCCTATGCCGCTGCCTGCCGTGACCGCGCTCCGGCGGCGGGCGGCCGGGACCGGGCAGGGCGGAGGCCGCGCCGTTGAGCGATGACACGATACGCCTGGTCACGATCGGGCGGATTATCCGTCGGCGCGGGCGGCTTCTCATCATCCTCGCCGTGGTGGGCGCGCTCGTCGGCTACGGCACCTCTTTGCTGCTTCCGCCGCGTTACACGACGTCGGCGTCGGTACTGCTGCCGGGGGCGTGGGAGGAGCGCGAGCTGCTGACCCAGGCGGAGATCGCGACCAGTTCGGTCGTGGTCGACCGCGCGGCCGCCGCGCTGCACTGGGCCGGGGTCAGCGGCAGCGACCTGCGGGACCGGGTGAGCGCCAAGGCCGCCGACGGGAACATCATCAAGATCTCGGGCACGGCGGACACCCCGGAGCGCGCGCAGCAGCTCTCCGACCAGGTGGCCCAGCAGTTCGTCACCTTCGCGGCGCGGATCGTGGACGAGAACACCGACCCCGACACGGCGGCACAGTTCAAGGCACTTCAGCAGATGGTGGTGCAGACCAACCGCCGCATCACCGAGCTGGCCGATGCGGCCGATCCGGGGCAGACCGTGGAGAGCGTGCAGACCCGCACCGAGCTGGCGAAGCTGCGCACCTCGCTGCAGGAGGCCATCGGCAAGCTGGACCAGGCCGACCCGGCCGCCGACAAGGCCAACATGGTCGTCATGGGGCTGGCGGCCCGGCCGGCCGGTGAGGCACCGCCGACGCGGATCCAGCTCATCGCCGCCGGGGCGCTGCTGTTCTTCCTCCTCGCGGTCATCGGCTATCTGACCGCCGCACGGATGAGTCGCCGACTGCGCACCCCGCCGGAGATCGCCGCGGTGCTGGGGGCGGTCCTGCTGGGTAGCGTCGACGTGCCCGATGAGCGGCCCGCGCACCGGCCGGAAGGCCGTGGCCCGCGGGCCCGGATCCGCCGGCTGCTCGGCGTCGACGCCCGGTGGGACACCCCGGCCCCGCGGACGTCGGGCGACGAGGCCGGCAGGCTGATCCGCTACCGGCGGGTGTGCGCCCGCCTCCGGGACCAACTGCCGTCCCCCCGGCGGCTGCTGGTCGTCGTCCCGGACGGCGACGAGATCGCCCGCCGGGCCGCCGGGCAGCTCGTCGCCGAGGCCGAGGGCGATCCGCTGCTGCGGGTGGTGGGGGTCTCCGTGTCCCAGCCGATGGTGCCGGACCGCGACCACGAGTCCGGTGCCCTGGTCGTACTGAGCGCGGGCAACTGGACCGCGGGGGAACTCGCCGGCGTCGCCGATGCCTGTGCGGACGCCGAGCACGAGGTCGTCGGCATCGTGCTCGCCGACCCGGTCCGGGTCCGTGCGACGCGGCCCGCCGGCCGTCCCCGGCCTGCCACCGCGCCGCTGCTCGCGGTCGGCGACGACGCGAAGGGAAGTTCAGGGTGACGACGAGTACGACTTCGCAGTCGTCGGCCGCCGCTCCGCTGCTGGACCTACAGGCGCTGGTGGTGGCGGTGCGCAGGCGGCGCCGCTTCTGGGGCTCCGTGGCGCTGCTGGGGCTGCTCGTCGGCGCGGCGGTGGCGGTGCTGCTGCCGCCGCCGCCGACCGCGGTGACCGAGGTGCTGGTCGCACATCAGGAGGACCAGCCGAACGACCCCGGAACGCTGATCCGCACCGACGCCGCGCTGCTGCACACCACGCGGATCGCCGGTGAGGCCCTGAAGCTGCTCGACTCCCCGGAAAAACCAGAGGACTTCATGCGGGACTACGAGGGGATCGGCCTGACCAACAACCTGCTGCGGATCACCGCGACAGGTGACAGCGACGCGCAAGCGGTCGCCCGCGCCAAGGCGCTGGCCGACGCGTTCGTCGCGGACCATGTCAGACGGATACAGGAAGCCGCGAACGCCGAGGCCAAGGCCCTGCTCGACCAGCGTGACCGGATGCGGGGCGAACTCGAACAGGTCAACAAGGCGATCGGAGACGGATCGTCGCAGAGCGGGCAGAAGGCGTCGGCGAACCTGGAGTCGCTCTTCGCCCGCCGGGCCGAACTCACCTCGCGCATCAGCGACTTCGGCCAGCGCGCCGCGGAGGCGCGCATCGGTACGCCCCAACTCGTCGCCGGCACACAGATCGTGGACGCGCCGCGCACGGTGCGGCACTCCCTGCCCAGAACAGCGGCCACCGACGCCGCGATCGGGCTCGTCCTCGGACTCGTCCTCGGGCTCGCGGTGGCCGCGGTCGGCACGGTCGTGGCGGACCGCCCCGTGCTGCGCCGGGACATCGCGGCGAACCTCGGTGCCTCGGTCATCGCGGAACTCCCCCGCCGGTCGGGCAGGCTGTGGCAGCGCCGACGGATCCGGGCGGCACGCGAACGGCTCACCGCGTCCCTGGCCCGCACCGCGCGCGGCTCCGCGGAACCGGTGTCGCTGCTGGAGTTGGGCTGTGCGCGCAGCACGAGCGTGATCGCCCTGGATCTCGCCAGGGCACTGGCGGCGGGCGGGCCGGTGGTCGTCATCGACGGTCTGCCCGGACTGCAACTCGCGGACCGCCGCCCGAAGCCGGGAGACCCCACCGTGGTCAGCGGCGAGCGTGCCGCGGCCGTGTCGCACCAGGAGCGCCGGCTCGGCGTCGGCTCGGTGGCGCCCGGCACGGCGTGGACCGACCTCCAGTACCTCGGCACACAGACCGTGCTCGTCGTGCGCGCCGGGCACGGCAGCGCCGCATGGCTGCACACCGTCGCCCGGCAACTCGCGGACCAGCGCATCTGGGTGATCGGTGTGGTGCTGATCGACCCCGATCCGCGTGACCGGACCGACGGCACGCTGTGGGACGGGCTGCACACCGCGCTGCGCGGCCACAGCGAGCGGCAGGCCCGGCAGAACGGTGGGGGTACCTCCCACGCCGTTCAGGCAGTGGGGGAGGGCCGGCGGCAGCCGGAGCGGCTGCCGACGTGGGCGGCACGGGTTCCGGACAGCGACCAGGAGGCGCGGTAGGACATGTGTGGCATCGCAGGCACGTACCGATGGCCGGACGGGAAGGCCGTGGCCGACCGGCTCACCGACACCCTCGCCCACCGCGGTCCGGACGGGGCCGGCCGCTACAGCCACCCCGCCGGTGACGGCGAGGTGCACCTCGGGCACCGCCGGCTGGCCGTCATCGACCTGTCGGAGACCGGCGCCCAGCCGATGGCCTCGGGCGGCCTCGTCCTGACGTACAACGGCGAGCTGTACAACGCGCCCGAGCTGCGTGCCGAGCTGGCAGCCGCCGGGGTGCGCTTTCGCGGTACCTCCGACACCGAGGTGCTGCTGGAGGCCTGGCGGCGCTGGGGCACGGACTGCCTGCCCCGGCTGCGGGGCATGTTCGCGTTCGGGATCTTCGACGAGCGAACCGGTGACCTGGTGCTCGCCCGCGACCAGCTCGGCATCAAGCCGCTGTTCCTGCTCCGGCGCGGCGAGGGCCTGGTGTTCGCCTCCGAGCTGAAGGCGCTCGCCGCCGTGACCGGCGGGTCGCTGGAGGTGGATCATGCGGCGATGGTGGCCTCGCTGCTGTACTACTGGGTGCCGGACTCACGGTGCGCGTTCCGCGAGGCGGAGAAACTGCCGCCGGGGAGCTGGCTGAGGTGCCGGCCTGACGGCCGGGTGGAGCGCGGCCGGTACTGGCACCTCCGGGACGTCGCCGCCGAGGCCCGGGAGCGGGCCCGGGGCGGCGAGCTGCCGGATGTCGCCGCCGTCGTGGAGGAGTCGACCCGGCGCCATCTGCTCTCCGACGTACCCGTGGCGACCTTTCTGTCCGGCGGTCTTGACTCCAGTTATCTGACCGCGCTGGCGGCCCGCGACCGACCCGGGATCTCCGCTTACACGATCGGGTTCCGCGCCGAGGACGCCCGGTTCGAGGCGATGCCGGACGACCTGCGCCATGCCCGGCGGGTGGCCGAGCGGTTCGGTGTCGACCTGAAGGAGATCGAGATCGCGCCGAATGTGCTCGACCTGCTGCCGCGGATGACGTACCACCTGGACGAGCCGATCGGCGACCCCGCCGCGATCAACACGTTTCTGATCTGCTCGGCCGCCCGGGAGGCCGGGGTCAAGGTGATGCTCTCGGGGATGGGTGCCGACGAGCTGTTCGCCGGGTACCGAAAACACCTGGCCAACCTGATCGCGCTGCGCTACCAGCGCGTCCCGCGGCCCCTGCGGCGCGGCCTGTCCGGGGCCGTGGACCGGCTGCCGGTCGCCACGGCCCGCCGGGGGTACCGGTCGGTGCGCTTCGCGAAGCGGTTCCTGTCCTTCGCCGATCTGCCGGAGGAGACCGCGTTCCGGCGCAGCTACACCCTGTACGACCGGGACGAACTGCTCGCCCTGATCGATCCGGACCTGGCCCACACGGTCGACGACGTGCTGACGGAGCATGCGGACATCTACCAGGACAACGACCTCGACGACTTCGTCAACCGCATGTGCCTGGGCGATGCCCGGATGTTTCTGCCGGGCCTGAACCTCGCCTACACCGACCGGTCGAGCATGGCCGCGTCGACCGAGGTGCGGGTGCCGTATGTGGATGTCGAGGTGGTCAAGGCGGCGTTCGCCGTGCCCGGTGATCGCAAGATCGTCGGACGGCAGGGCAAGGCCGTCCTCAAGGAGGCGGCCCGCTCGGTCCTGCCCCAGGAGATCGTGTACCGGCCCAAGGGCCTGTTCAGCGCCCCGCTGCGCGCCTGGATGAGCCGGGATCTGGCCCCGCTGGTGCGCGAGGTGATCAACGACGGCGAGCTTGTCCGTTCCGGGTTCCTGCGCCGTGACGCGCTGGCCCGGCTCGTCGCCGAGGACGCCGCCGGGCACCGGGACTTCTCCAAGCATCTGTGGCATGTGCTGACCCTTGAGTACTGGTACCGCGGCGCGACCTCCGGGGCCGGCCAGGACTCCCCCTTGACGGCGTAGAGACAAGAGGACTTCGGGTGAAACAGGTAGTGCAGAACTACAAGAGCGGCGAACTGGCGCTGCTTGACGTGCCGGTGCCCCGGTGCAAGCCGGACGGTGTGCTGGTCCGCAGCGCCTACTCGCTGATATCCACCGGGACCGAGCTGATGAAGGTGTCCGAGGCCGGCATGTCGATGCTGGGCAAGGCACGCTCCCGGCCGGACCAGGTGGCCAAGGTCGTGCAGAGCGTGGCCACCAACGGGGTGCCCGCCACCTACCGCAAGGTGATGGGAAAGCTCGACTCGTACACGCCCCTCGGCTACTCGCTGTGCGGGGTGGTGGAGCAGGTCGGCGCCGGGATCGAGGATGTGAAGGTCGGCGACCTCGTGGCCTGCGCCGGCAACGAGCACGCGTTGCACGCCGAGTTGAACTGGGTGCCGAAGAACCTCTACGCCCCGGTGCCGGACGGCCTCGCGCCCCGGCACGCGGCCTTCGGCACCGTCGGGTCGATCGCGTTGCAGGGCGTGCGCCGAGGCGAGCCGCAACTGGGCGAAGTGGCGCTGGTCATCGGCCTCGGCCTGATCGGGCAGCTGGTGGTGCAGCTCCTCGCAGCGTCGGGAGTCCGCGTCGTCGGCGCCGACCCCGACCCGGCGCGCTGCGGGCTCGCCGAGCGCCTGGGCGCGGCGGCCTGCGGCGATCCCGCGTCGGCTGCCGTGGAAACCGCCGTCGCCGAACTCACCGGCGGCCTGGGCGTGGACCAGGTGTATCTGGCCGCGGGCGGCGGCAGCAACCAGCCCGTCGAGCTGGCCGCGCGGCTCAGCCGGGACCGCGGCCGGGTCGTCGACATCGGCAAGTGCCGCCTGGACCTGCCGTGGAACGCGTACTACGAGAAGGAACTCGACGTCCGCTTCTCCCGTTCGTACGGCCCCGGTCGCTATGACCCGTCGTACGAGCTGGAGGGGCGCGACTACCCGATCGGTTATGTGCGCTGGACCGAGCGCCGCAACCTGGCGTGCTTCCTCGATCTCGTCGCCCGCGGACGCGTCGACGTGGAGCCGTTGGTCTCGCACATCGCCGACTTCGACGACGCCGTGGAGACGTATCAGCGCCTGAAGGACGGCGACTTGAAGGCCGTGGCCGTGCTGTTCCGCTACCCCGGCCACCCCGGCCACCCCGGCCGAGCCGCCGAAGCGGAGGCCCCGGCGGTGGCCGTGCCCGCGGTGAACGGGACACCGGGCCGGGCCCGGGCCGCCGGGACACCGGTGAAGCTGGCGTTCGTCGGCGCGGGCAACTACGCGACGTCGATGCTGCTGCCGCACCTGGCCCAGCGCGACGGCGTCGAGTTGTCGGCCGTCGTCACCACGACGGCGCTGTCCGCGGCCAACGCGCAGCGGAAGTTCGGCTTCGCCGAGGCGACCACCGATCTCGACGCCGTGCTCGGCGACACCTCCATCGACGCGGTGTTCGTGGTCACCCGCCACAGCTCGCACGCCGAACTGACCCGGCAGGCACTCCTGGCGGGCAAGACGGTCTTCGTGGAGAAGCCCCTGGCCCTCACCGAAAACGAGCTGACCGGCGTGCTCGCGGCGGTGGAGGAGTCCGGCAACGACCGGCTGCAGGTCGGCTTCAACCGCCGGTTCGCGCCGCTGCTGAACGAGGCCAGGAAGCGGTTCGGTGCCCGGACCGGCCCGGCGAGCCTGCGCTACCTGGTCAACGCGGGCCGGCTGGAGCACGGCAGCTGGTACCTCCGACAGGGCACCGAGGGCTCGCGGTTCGCCGGCGAGGGCGGGCACTTCATCGACACGGCGAGCTGGCTGCTCGGCGCCGACCCGGTCTCGGTGTACGCGACCGCCCCGTCCGGCCATGAGGATCTGCAGGTCGTACTGCGCTACCCCGACGGGTCCACCGCCACCATCGGCTACGTCACCACCGGCCCGGCCGGCCTCCCCAAGGAGACGCTGGACCTGGTCGGGGACGGCAAGGCGCTGCGGCTGGACGACTTCGTCCGTGCCAGTGTCTACGACGGCCGCCGCAAGCGGTGGGTCAGTTCACGCCTTCCCAAGGCCCGGGACAAGGGCCAGAACGCCGAACTGGCCGCGTTCATCAAGGCCGTGCGGACCGGGGGCCCGATGCCGGTGCCCCTGGAGTCACTGGTCGCCACCACGGCGGCCACCCTGGCCGTGCAGACCGGCCTGGCGGGCGGTGCGCCCGTGACGTTGGCGAGGGCGCGGTGACTGTCAGCTCCGGAGGTCCGGGCTGGTACCTGCGGCGGCTGTCCCGGATGGGACCGCGGGAGGTCGGCGGCCGGGCGGTCGACACGGTGCGCAGGCGGCGGTGGCGGTCGGCGCGGCCCAACTGCCCGAGCGTGACCGGCGCCCGGTTCACCGCGGTGCTGCCCGCGGGGACGCTCGCCGCGGTGCCACCGGACGCCGCGAAACGTCTGATCGCCGAGGCGGACCGGCTGATGGCCGGGCACGCCGAGTACTTCGGGGTGCACCGCGACGACCTGGCCGACCCGGACTGGTCGTACGACCCGAAGACCGGGCGCCGTGCTCCGTTCGGCTACGCCTTCGACGTGCCGTACCGGAACGAGGACGCGGTCGGGGACATCAAGCAGATCTGGGAGCTGTCCCGGCATCAGTACCTCACCGTGCTCGCCGCCGCCTACGCGATCACCGGGAACGAGCGGTATGCCGAGCGGGTGGCCGAGCACCTGCGGTCGTGGTGGTCGGCCAATGCGCCGCTGCGCGGAGTGCACTGGATCAGCGGCATCGAGCTGGGGATCCGGCTGCTGTCCTGGGTGTGGATCCGTCGGCTGCTCGACGGCTGGCCGGGCGCGGCCGGGCTGTTCGAGGACAACCCGGTGGCACTGGACCAGATCTGGCACCACCAGCGCTGGCTGGCCGCCTTCCCCAGCCGGGGGTCCTCGGCGAACAACCATGTCATCGCCGAGGCCGCCGGGCAGTTCGCCGCGGCCTGCGCGTTCGGCTGGTTCCCCGACTCGGCGCGCCTGCGTGCCGACGCGCTGCGGTCGCTGGAGCGGCAGCTGCGAGGCAACACCTTCGGCTCCGGCCTGAACCGCGAGCTGGCCACCGAGTATCACGGGCTGGTGCTGGAGCTCGGCCTGGCCGCGGTGGCCGAGGCGGATGCCGCGGGTGTGCCGGTCCCCGCGTCGATCCGGCTGGTGCTGCTGCGGATGACCGACGCGCTCGCGGCCGTCGTGGACGGCCGGCTGCGGCCGCCGCGTCAGGGGGACGCGGACGACGGGCACGGTCTGGTCGTGGACGGCGCGGGCACCGACCGCTGGGCCTCGCTGCTGGCCACCGGGGACGCCGTGTTCGGCCGGCTCGCCTGGTGGCCGGAGGTGACCGGCACCGATGTACGCACCGCGCTGCTGGCCGCGCTCATCCGGCCGTACCCGGACAAGGGAACCGCATCGGCCGCCTCCCGGCCGGCCGGCCGACCCGCCCATTTCGCCGACGCGGGCATGACCATCCTGCGTGGTCCGGCGGAGATCTGGTGCCGCTGCGACGGTGGTCCGCACGGATTCCTGTCCATCGCCGCGCATGCCCACGCGGACGCGCTGTCCGTGGAGGTCCGGCACGACGGGGTCGATGTGCTCGCCGACCCGGGGACGTTCTGCTATCACGGGCAGCCCGAGTGGCGGCGGTACTTCCGCTCGACCCTCGGCCACAACACCCTGCAAGTGGACGGCGGTGACCAGTCCGTCTCCGGCGGCCCGTTCCTGTGGACCCGGCAGGCCCGCAGCCGCGTCCTGGTCGCGGACACCTCCCATGAGGGTGTGGCCCGTTGGTGTGCCGAGCACGACGGCTACCGGCCGTCCGTGCACCGCCGCCAGGTGGAACTGACGGCCGCACACAAGGAGTTGAAGATCGTCGACGAGGTGCGTGGGCCGCGCCGCGCCGTGCGGCTGGCGTTCCATCTGGGCCCCGCGATCACCGCGGACCTGGTGGACAACCGGGCCGTGCTCACCTGGATCCGGGACGGCGAGGGGCGCTCCGCGGCGCTCGACCTGCCCGGGCAGCTGTCCTGGCGGGCGCATCGCGGCGAGAGCGACCCGCCGCTGGGCTGGTACTCCGCCGGGTTCGGCCGCAAGGAACCCACCACCACGCTGGTCGGCACCGGCTTCGCCGACGGCACGGAGGAGTTCACCACCGTACTCAGGTTCCGCGGCTAGAGGGGAGGACGCGTGGGGATCAAGTGGCGGCACTGGGCGTTGCCGGCGGCACCGCTGGCGCTGACCCTGCTGGCGGCGACCGGCTGTACGAACACGCCGGACGCCCGGGCGGAGCCGACCGCTGCGCCGTCCACGGCCGAGGCGCCCTCCACGCCCGTGGCCCGGGTGTGCGCCAAGCCCGCGGCCGGGCCGGTGAAGGCGCCGGCGGGCGCGGTGACGGTCGACCCCGCGGTGGTCGGTGACCTGGCCGCGAAGACCAAGAGCAGTCCCCCGGGCACCACGTTCTGGCTTCGGCCCGGCAAGCACAGGCTCAAGCCGGACCGCTACGCCCAGGTCATCGCCAAGAAGGGGAACCGCTACCTCGGCGCGCCGGGTGCGGTGCTCGACGGCGGGAAGAAGAACAACTACGCGTTCAGCGGTACCGCCCGCGACGTCACCATCCGCTATCTGACCGTGCAGCATTTCGTCGCGCCGCCCGATGAGGGCGTGGTCAACCATGACATGGCCGACGGGTGGGTGATCGAGCACACGAAGATCCAGTACAACTCCGGCGCCGGGCTGATGGCCGGTGCACGCCAGCAGGTCCGCGCCACCTGTCTGCGCGGCAACGGACAGTACGGAATGAACGCGTACAAGACCGGTGATTCCATCCGCGGCCTGGTGGTCGAGGGCAACGAGATCGTGGGCAACAACACCGACGACTGGGAGCGGCGGAAGCCGGGCTGCGGCTGCACCGGAGGCATCAAGTTCTGGGCCGTCAACGGCGCCGAGATACGCGGCAACTGGGTGCACGGCAACCACGGGGCCGGGTTGTGGGCGGACAACAACAACAACGACTTCCGCATCGAGGACAATCTGCTCGAGGCCAACGACGGTGCCGCGCTGATCTACGAGACCAGCTACAACGCGGTCATCCGGAAGAACACGATCCGGCGGAACAACTGGGTCGAGGGCCGCAAGTACGCCGACCGCGGCGACGACTTCCCGTACGCGACCGTCTATGTGTCCGAGTCCGGGGGCGAACCACGGATCCGCGCACGCACCGACAAGATCGATATCTACCGGAACGTGCTGGAGAACAACTGGAACGGGATCACCCTGTGGGAGAACGCCGACCGGTTCTGCAACAGCCCGGCCAACACCTCGACCGGTTACTGCACGTTGCTGGTGAAGGACACCGACCGCTGCGCGAAGCCGGCGATCGCCACCGCTCCGCTCTACGCCGACTGCCGGTGGAAGACCCAGCGGGTGGACATCCACGACAACCGCTTCCTGCTGGACACGTCCGTCGTCGAGTGCACGACGGAATGCGGCCGCATGGCGGTCCTCGCCAACTACGGCACCTATCCGGACTGGTCGCCGTACAAGGGCAAGCCGGTGGCCGAGGCGATCACCCACAAGCAGCACAACCGCTGGCACGACAACGTCTACCGCGGACCGTGGAGCTTCGTCGCGGTCGACACCGACCACAAGCTCGACTCCGGGCAGTGGCAGGGCCCGCCGTACCGGCAGGACACGGGCAGCACCTTCGACCCGGGGGCCGGTGGCTGAGATGGACGGAAACCCGAGGCACGGCGTCCTGCCGGACGGACCGGACACGGCAGGCACGCTGTCCGGCGCCGCATCGCGCCCTGCCGGCACACCGAAGGCCGTCGGGATCGTCTGGGCGTTGCTGGGCCTCAACACGCTCGGCTCCGCCGGTGCGAAGACCATCGTCGCGCTGCCCCGCTCCCTCATCCAGATGGTCACCATGGGGGCGCTGGCCGCCGCGTTCGCGCTGGCGCTCATGCTCAATCTCCGGCTGCGCATCCGGGCCAGCGCCTTCGTGTTCCTGCTCAGCCTGCTGCTGGTGCCGAGCGTGATCTCCAGCGCGAATCTGGAGGTCGGGTTCGGCGCGCTGTTCCGCTGCGCCCGGCTGGCTCTCTTCGTCGGCACGCTGTGGCTGCTCAGCCGCTGGTGGGACGGCAGCCTGACCTTCGTCCGGCACCACGTCCGGATGTACTTCGCGGTGCTCGGCTCGGTGGCCGCCGGCCTGGTCGTCTCACCGGGCACGGCCCTGCCCGAGTACTACGGCGGACGCCTTGTCGGCGCGTTGTGGCCGCTCACCCCGCCACAGATCGGACAGTACGCCGCGGTGATCATCGGGCTCACCGTTCTGCTCGTACTGGGCCGCCGGGTCGACAGGACCAGTGCGGCGGTGGTCATCGTGGCCTCACTCGTGCTGCTCGCGTTGACCCATACCCGGACGGCCACGCTGGGGCTGCTCCTCGGACTGGCGCTGGCGATCGGCTCGCTCATCCTGACCAGTTCCGCCGCCCGCCGGTTCTTCACCTGGGCGGTGCTGTGCGCCACGGTGGCCGCGGTGGTGTTCAGCTCCGCGCTGCAGGCGTGGTTCCTGCGCGGACAGAGCAAGGAGAACTTCTCCAACCTCACCGGCCGGGCCAAGGTCTGGGACGCCCTGCTGGCGGCGCCCCGGACGACCTCGGAGTACCTGTTCGGCACGGGCCTGGGCGACAAGTCGTTCGGCGGGCTGCCGATCGACAACAGCTGGCTGGCCGTCTACAACGAGCAGGGTCTGATCGGGGTGGCCCTGGTGGCGGCGTTCATCATCGTGCTGGGCGGTGTCGCGTTGCTGCGGCCACCGTCGCTGTCGAGGGCCTGCGCGATCTTCCTGATCAGCTACGTCGCGATCTCCTCGTACACCGAGGCCGGCCTCGGTGACGCCTCGCCGTATCTGCTGCATCTGGCCCTGGCCGCCTCGCTGCTGGCGGCACCTGCCGCGGACACGCCCCTGACGAAGGCCGCGCCCCTGACGACGTCCGCAGTCCCTCGACAACGTATCCCGCGATGGGCCCGCAACCGGGAGGTGAACTGACCATGCACGTCCTCGTGGTGCACAACCGCTACTCCTCGGCGCAGCCGAGCGGGGAGAACAGGGTCGTCGACCAGGAAGTGGGGCTGCTGCGCGCGGCCGGCCACCGGGTCGAGGTGTTCGAGCGGCGCAGCGACGACATCGCCGACCGGTCCCTGCCCGGCAAGGCCGCCGTGCCGCTCCTTGTGCCGTGGAACCCGGCGGTCCGCGCGGAACTCACCGCCCGGCTGCGCACCGAGCGGCCGGACGTCGTCCACGTCCACAACGTCTTCCCGCTCCTGTCGCCCGCCGTGCTTGCCGCCTGCGCGGACGCCGGGGTGCCCGCCGTCGCCACGCTGCACAACTACACCCAGGTCTGCCCGCCCGGCACGCTGCACCGGGACGGCCGGGCGTGCACCGAGTGCGTCGGGTCGAGGGCGTCGCTGCCCGCCGTCCGGCACGGCTGCTACCGCAACTCCCGCCTTGCGACGGTGCCGCTCGCGGTCAGCCTCATGGTCAACCGGCGGCGGTGGTGGTCCGGCGTGGAGCGGTTCTTCTGCATCTCAGCGGCGCAGCGCGACGTCCTGGTGCGGTCCGGTATGCCATCCGAGCGGCTGACGGTGAAGCACAACTTCGTACCCGACCCCGGCGCCCGCCGGGCGGGCGACGGCGAGCAACTGCTCTTTCTCGGCCGGCTCGCGGAGGCCAAAGGCGTGCGGCTGCTGATGGCCGCGTGGGACGAGATCGCCGCGGACGGCGGTGTGGGTGTGCCGCTCGTGCTCGCGGGCGCGGGGCCACTGGAGCGGGAGGTGACCGCCTGGGCGGCGGGCCGCGACGATGTGCGCCACGTCGGCCTGCTCGACCCGGACCAGTGCCGACGGGCCGTCGGGCGGTCGGTCGCCGTGGTGGCTCCCTCGTTGGCCCTGGAGACGTTCGGTTTGGTGGTCGCGGAGGCGATGGCGGCGGGGGTCCCGGCCGTCGCCGCCGGTCACGGCGCCTTCGTCGAACTCGTCGAGGACGGGGTGACCGGGCTGCTGCACCGGCCGGGCGATCCCGCCTCGCTCGCGTCCTGCCTGCGCCGGATCACGGCCGGGCCGGCCCGGAACCGGGAGATGGGCCAGGCGGCCCGGCGCCGCTACGAACAGCGCTTCAGCCCGGCGATCGGGCTGGAGCGCCTGGTGGAGGGGTACCGCACCGCGATCGCGGGTCGGTCGGAATCAAGGGGGACGGAATCAATGGGGGGCAGTAGATGACACGATGCCGACTCTGCGGCTCGGCGGCACTGGCGAGCGTCGTCGATCTCGGGGCGACACCACCGTGTGAGAGCTTTCTCGCCGCGGACCGACTGGACCGGCCGGAGCCTGCGTACCCGCTGCATCTGCGGGTCTGCACCGACTGCTGGCTGGCGCAGATACCTCCGCTGATCACGCCGGAGGAGACGTTCACGCAGTACGCGTACTTCTCCTCCTACTCGACATCCTGGGTGGAGCACGCGCGCACATTCGTCGCCGACGCCGTACAGCGCCTCGCGCTCGGACCCGACGCCTTCGTGGTCGAGGTCGCGAGCAACGACGGTTATCTGCTGAGGCACCTGGTGGACCGGGGGATCCGCTGCCTCGGCATCGAGCCGTCGGTGAACGTCGGCGCCGCGGCGCGGGACGCGGGTGTGCCCACGCTCACCGAGTTCCTGGACCCGGCCACCGGCTCACATGTCCGCGACGAGCACGGCCCGGCGGACCTGGTCGTGGCCAACAACGTGTACGCGCACATCCCCGACGTGGTCGGGTTCACCCGGGGCCTGCGTGCCCTGGTCGCCGACGACGGCTGGGTCTCCATCGAGGTGCAGCACCTGCTGACCCTGATCGAGAAGAACCAGTACGACACGATCTACCACGAGCACTTCCAGTACTACACGGTAGCGTCGGCGGCCCGGGCGCTGGCCAGCGGCGGACTCGCGCTGGTGGACGTCGAGTTGCTGCCCACGCACGGCGGCTCCGTCCGGCTGTGGGCCCGGCCCGCCGAGGTGGCCGGCGAGCCGACCCGTCGGGTGGCCGATGTGCTGGACCAGGAGAAGGCCGCCGGACTGCAAGAGCTGTCCGGTTACACCGAGTTCTCCGCCCGGGTGGCCAAGGTGCGCCGGGACCTTTTGCGGTTCCTCATCGAGGCGGCCGAGCGCGGCGAGACGGTGGTCGGCTACGGCGCCCCGGGCAAGGGCAACACCCTGCTCAACCACTGCGGTATCCGGCCCGATCTGCTCCCGTACACCGTCGACCGCAACCCGTACAAGCACGGCAGGTTCACCCCGGGCACCCGCATCCCGATCCTGCCGCCCGAGCGGATCAGCACCGACCGACCGGACTATGTCCTCGTCTTGCCGTGGAACCTGCGGGCCGAGCTGGTCGAGCAACTCTCCTTCATCCACGAGTGGGGCGGCCGGCTGGTCTTTCCCATCCCGGAACTGAGCATTGTCGAGGTCAAGTCATGAAGGTCGTTCTGTTCTGCGGCGGCTACGGGATGCGGATGCGCAACGGGGCCACCGACGACATGCCCAAGCCGATGGCGATGGTCGGCCCCAGGCCGCTGATCTGGCACGTCATGCGCTACTACGCGCACTTCGGGCACACGGAGTTCATCCTGTGCCTCGGGTACGGGGCGCACCACATCAAGAACTTCTTCCTCACCTACGAGGAGACGACGTCCAACGACTTCGTCCTGCGCAGAGGGCGGACCGAGCTGCTGTCCACCGACATCGCCGACTGGACGATCACGTTCGCGCAGACCGGCGTCGAGTCACCGATCGGGGAGCGGCTGCGCCGGGTGCGGCACCACCTGGACGGCGACGAGATGTTCCTCGCCAACTACGCCGACGTGCTCACCGATGCCCCGCTGGACGAGATGATCGACCGGTTCGCCCGGCGCGACGCCGGTGCGTCGATGATGGTGGTGCCGCCGCAGTCCTCGTTCCACTGCGTGGACCTGGGCGAGGACGGCCTGGTGGGGGGCATCACCGCGGTGAGCGAGCTGCCGCTGTGGGAGAACGGCGGCTACTTCGTGCTCCGCCAGGAGGTCTTCGACCACATACCGGAGAACGGGGACCTCGTCGCCGACGGATGTGCCCGACTGGCCAAGCGCGGCCGGCTGGTGGCACATCAGCACCGCGGCTTCTGGAAGCCGACCGACACCGTGAAGGAGCGGGCCGCGCTGGATGCCGCCTACGCCCGGGGCGACCGCCCGTGGGCCGTGTGGGAACGGCAGGGCGCGGGGGCGGACGCCACAGTGAGGACCGCATGATCCAGCTCGGCGCCGGGCGCCTGGACCGGATCGTCGCGGTGGGCGCGCACTGCGACGACATCGCCATCGGCGCCGGCGGCACCCTGTTGACGCTGTGCCTCGCGCGGCCGGGTGTCCGCGTCGACGCGCTGGTGCTCTGCGGCGGTGGCAGCGAGCGGGAGCAGGAGGAGCGGGCCGCGCTCGCCGCCTTCTGCCCGGGCGCCGACCTGCGGCTGACCGTGCTGAAGCTGCCGGACGGACGGCTGCCCGTGCACTGGGACGAGGCCAAGGCCGCGGTCGAGGAGTTGCGCGTGCGGACCGAGCCGGATCTGATCCTGGCCCCGCGTACCGACGACGCGCACCAGGATCACCGCGGCCTGGCGCAGCTGATACCCACCGCGTTCCGCGACCACCTGGTCCTCGGCTACGAGATCGTCAAGTGGGACGGCGATCTGGGCCGTCCGGCGGCGTACCAGCCGCTGACACCTCAGATCGCCGAACAAAAGGTGCGGCTGCTGCAGGAGCACTACCCCTCGCAGCGGCACCGGCCCTGGTACGACCGGGAAGCCTTCCTCGGGCTGGCCCGGATCCGCGGCATCGAATGCCACGCGCGCTACGCCGAGGCGTTCGCCGTCACCAAACTCACTCTCAACCTGGGGGGTTGAACCTTGCGCGTACTGCTGACCGGACACCAGGGCTATCTGGGCACCGTCATGGCCCCGGTCCTCACGGCCGCCGGACACGAGGTCGTCGGCCTTGACGCCGGTCTGTTCGCCGACTGCGTGCTGGGGCCGCCGCCCGCGGACCCGCCGGGGCATCGGGTGGATCTGCGCGACGTCACGGCCGACCATGTGTCCGGGGTGGACGCCGTGATCCACCTGGCCGCGCTGTCCAACGACCCGCTGGGAGCGCTGGCGCCCGACCTCACCTACGACATCAACCACCACGCGTCCGTGCGGCTGGCCCGGCTGGCCCGCGACGCCGGAGTGCGGCGCTTCCTGTACGCGTCGACCTGCTCGGTCTACGGCGCCGCCGGCGGCGGCGACCTGGTGACCGAGGACGCCCCGCTGCGCCCGGTGACGCCGTACGCGGAGTCCAAGGTGCGGGTGGAGGACGACCTGCACGCGCTGGCCGACGGCGACTTCAGCCCGGTGTACCTGCGCAACGCCACCGCCTTCGGCCACTCGCCCCGGCTGCGCGCCGACATCGTGCTGAACAACCTGGTGGGCCACGCGCTCCTGTCCGGCGAGGTGCTGGTGCTCTCCGACGGCACCCCCTGGCGCCCGCTGGTGCACGCCGCCGACATCGCACGGGCCTTCGCGGCCGCGCTGGTGGCGCCGCGGGAAGCGGTCCACGACCGGGCGTTCAACATCGGCAGCGAGACCAACAACGTCACGGTCGCCGAGATCGCCGAGCAGGTCGCCGCGGCGGTGTCCGGCTCGCGGGTGGTGATCACCGGGGAGACCGGTGCCGATCCGCGGTCCTACCGCGTGGACTTCTCCCGGTTCCGCGCCGCGGTGCCCGGCTTCGACTGCGAGTGGACGGTGAAGCAGGGCGCGCTCGAACTCGCCGACGCCTACCGGACCCACGGGCTGACCCGGGAGGACTTCGAGCGCCGCTTCACCCGGCTGGCCGTGCTGCGCGCCGCGTCCGACGCCGGTGCCGTCGACGCCACCCTGCGACGGCGCCGATGAGCGCCGCCGGCGAGCAGCTGTTCGCGCTGGTGGAGCGGCTGTACCCGCTGTGCCGGAGCATCACGGGCGACGGTGTGCGCGCCACCCTGAAGATCGTCGACGAGTACGTTCCGCTACAGGTGCACGAGGTGCCGACCGGGACACAGGTGCTCGACTGGACGGTGCCCAAGGAGTGGAACATCCGGGACGCGTACATCGCCGACACCGCCGGCCACCGGGTCGTCGACTTCGCCGCGTCCAGCCTGCATGTGCTCGGCTACAGCGTGCCGGTGTCGGCGACCATGCCGCTGGCCGAGCTGCGCGGGCATCTGCACACCCTGCCGGAGCACCCGAACTGGGTGCCGTACCGCACCAGTTACTACCGGCCGGAATGGGGGTTCTGCCTGGCCCAGGAGACCCTGGACGCGATGCCGGACGGCGAGTACCGGGTGCACATCGACTCCACACTCGCGGATGGCCACCTCACCTACGCCGAGCACGTCGTCCCGGGGCAGGTCCCCGACGAGGTGATCGTCTCCTGCCATGTCTGCCACCCGTCGCTGGCCAACGACAACCTGGCCGGCATCGCGGTGGCGACGTTCCTGGCGCGGGCGCTGGCGGAGCAGACGCCGTACTACACCTACCGGTTTCTGTTCGCGCCCGGCACCATCGGGGCGATCACCTGGCTGGCCCGCAACAGGGAACGGGTGGAACGGGTCAAGCACGGTCTTGTGCTGGCCTGCGCCGGCGACCCCGGTCACCTGACGTACAAGCAGAGCAGACGCGGCGACGCGGAGATCGACCGGGTGCTGCACCATGTGCTGGCCGCCTCCGAACGCCCGCACCGCATCACCGAGTTCACTCCGTACGGCTACGACGAGCGGCAGTTCTGCTCCCCCGGGTTCGATCTCGGCGTGGGCTCGCTCACCCGCACCCCGTACGCCGGTTACCCCGAATACCACACCTCGGCGGACAACCTGGACTTCGTCTCCCCCGAGGCGATGGCGGACACCCTCGCCGTCTGCCGCGAGGCATTCGCCGTCCTCGACCGCAACCGGCGGTACGTCAACCTCAGTCCCTACGGCGAACCACAGCTGGGGCGGCGGGGGTTGTACGACTCGCTCGGCGGCCGCAGCGACGCGAAGCAGGCCCAGATGGCCATGCTCTGGGTGCTCAACCTCTCCGACGGCGAGCACAGTCTGCTGGACGTCGCCGAGCGGTCCGGGCTGCCGTTCGACACCGTCGCCGTCGCGGCCGACGCCCTGCACGGCGCCGGGCTGATCAAAGCATGACGCCGATGACCAGCGAGGGGGAGAGTCCGCAGACACTGGGGACACCGGCCGGATCCGCCAAGCGGGCCCTCGTCGGCCGGCTGTCCTGGGGGCTGGCCGACCAGGCGGCCTCCAGCATGTCCAACTTCGTGGTGGGCGTCTATGTGGCCCGCTCGCTGGGGGTGACCGCGTTCGGCGTGTTCAGCCTCGCCTGGGTGACCTACGGCGTGGTGCTCAACGTCTCCCGCGGGCTGGCCACCGACCCGCTCGTGGTGCGCTTCAGCGGCGTGTCGGACACGTCCTGGCGCGGGGCGGTGGCCCGGTCGTCGGGTACCGCGCTCGGCGTCGGCGCCGCCCTCGGCGCGGCGTGTCTGCTGGCCGGGCTCGCTCTCGGCGGCCGTGTGGGACCCGCGTTCGCCTGCCTCGGCGTCGTACTGCCGGGGCTGCTGCTGCAGGACGCATGGCGGTTCGCGTTCTTCGCCGCCGGCACCGGACGGAAGGCGTTCGTCAACGACCTCGTGTGGGGCGTCGTACTCGTCCCGGCCATGGTGGCGGCGGCCCGCGTGGGCAGCGTGGCCGCGTTCGTGCTCGCCTGGGGCGCATCCGCCGCGGTGGCCGCGGTGTACGGCTGCTTCCAGTCCGGCATCCGGCCCCGTTCGACCGGAGCGCGCGAGTGGCTTCGTGAGCACCGCGACCTCGGCTACCGGTACCTGGTCGAGAACATCAGCAACAGCGGCGCCAGCCAGCTGCGGGCGTACGGGCTCGGCGCGATCGTCGGGGTCGGAGCGGTGGGCGTGATCCGTGGTGCCGAGCTGCTGCTCGGCCCGTTCATGGCTGTGCTGATGGGGCTTTCGCTGGTCACCGTGGCGGAGGCGGCCCGGGTGCTGCGGCGGGCCCCGCAGCGGCTGGGGACGTTCTGCCTCCTGCTCGGCGGCGGGCAGGCCGTCGCCGCGCTGCTCTGGGGCGCGGCGCTGCTGCTGGTGCCGGACCGGGTCGGCGAGTTCGTGCTCGGCGGCGTCTGGCACTCCGCCGAGCAGCTCATCGTGCCGGTCACGCTCGGCGTCGCGGGCGCCGGCCTCGGCACCGGCGCGGCGGCGGGGCTGCGCGCGCTCGGCGCGGCCCGGCGCAGCCTGCGCAGCCAACTGATCGCCTCCGCCTGCTATGTCGTCGGCGGGCTCGGCGGCGCGGCCGTGGCCGGCACGGTCGGCTCGGCCTGGGGCGTCGCCGCCGCGACCGGCTGCGGCTCGGCCGTGTGGTGGCTGCAGCTGCGCTCCGCCCTGCGCGAGCGCCACCGGAACCCCATCCCCGAAGTGAGGACGTCATGACCGCCCACCCCCGGCTGAGCATCGGCCTGCCCGTGTACAACGGCGAGGAGTACCTCGCCGAGTCGCTCGACGCCCTGCTCGGCCAGACCTACGAGGACTTCGAGCTGGTCATCTCCGACAACGCCTCGACCGACGGGACTCAGGAGATCTGCCGCACGTACGCCGCACAGGACTCGCGCATCCGGTACATCCGGCTGCCCCGGAACATCGGCGCCGCGCCGAACCACAACTATGTGTTCACCGAGTGCCGCGGCGAGCTGTTCAAGTGGGCCTCGCACGATGACCTGTACGCCCGGGACCTGCTGCGGCGCTGCGTCCAGGCGCTGGACGAGCGGCCGGAGGTGATCCTCGCACACGCCGACCAGGCGGTCATCGACGGCGACGGCCGGGTGAAGGTCCCCTACGAGTACGGGCTCGCCACCGACTCGCCGCACGCGCCCGAGCGGTTCCGCAGCATGCTGTTCGAGCCCGGCGGCGACGATTTCTACGGGGTGATGCGGGCCGATGTGCTGCGCCGGGTGAAGCCGCACGACAGCTACCACCACGCGGACCGCACGTTCGTCGCCGAGATCGGCCTGCACGGGCCCTTCCACCAGGTGCCGGAGCTGCTGTACTTCCGCCGCGACCACCCCACCCGCGCCGAGCGGGCGAACCCCGGCAAACGCTCCCGGTGCGTCAACCTCGACCCGCGCCGGGCAGGCCCGCTGCATCCGACGCCGCGGCTGCTCGCCGAGTACGTCTGGGGCTTTGTCGCGGCGATCCGGCGGGCGCCGTTGTCCCCGGCCGACCGGCGCGCGTGCTACCGCCACCTGGCCGCGTGGATGGCCAGCCGGGTCCGGCCGGGCGCCGGCGAGCGGGTCGAGGACCGCGCCCCCGTCGACCCGGCCCGGCTCACCGTCTCCGTCGACGCCCTCGTCGCCGGCCGTGAGGGGAGGCGGGCATGACGTCCGCGGACCGGCCTCCGGTGCGGGTCGGGGTGTTCGGCCTGCTCGGCTCCGGCAACCTCGGCAACGACGGGTCGCTCGAGGCCGTGCTCGGGTACCTGCGCGCCCAGCACCCGGAGGCGGTCGTGGACGCGCTGTGCGGCGGACCCGAGGTCGTCGCGGCCCGGTACCGGATCCCCGCGACACGGCTGCACTGGTACCGCGGGGAGTACCGGACCGCGTCACGTGCGGGCGCGATCGCGGCCAAGGGTCTTGGCAAACTCGTCGACGCCGTCCGCACCGCCGCCTGGGTGCGCCGGCACGACGTGGTGATCGTGCCGGGCATGGGCGTCCTGGAGGCCACCCTGCCGCTGCGGCCATGGGGCTTCCCGTACGCCCTGTTCCTGCTCTGCGCGTCCGGCCGGCTGTTCGGCACCCCGGTCGCGCTGGTCGGCGTCGGCGCCGCCCCGATCGGCGACCGGCCGACCCGGGCCCTGGTGCGCTGGTCGGCGCGGCTGGCCGCCTACCGGTCGTACCGGGACGCCCCGTCCCGCGACGCGATGCGGAAGATGGGCGTGGACACCGCGCGCGACGAGGTCTACCCGGATCTCGCGTTCGCCCTGCCGACGCCGCCGGCGAGCACGCCCTCGGACCCGCCGGGCCGAGTCTGCGTCGGTGTCATGGACTTCCACGGCGGCAACGACGACCGCGCCCGGGCCGAGGAGATCCACCGGCGCTACCTCGACGGGACGACCCGTTTCGTCCGCGCGCTGGTCGAGGACGGCAGGCCGGTCCGGCTGCTCACCGGCGACGAGTGCGACGCGTCGGTGGTCGCCGCGATCCTCGACGCGGTGGACTCGCCGCTGGTCACCGCCGCCGAGACGGCCTCGCTCGCCGACCTGATGAAGGAGACGGCGGCTGCCGAGACCGTGGTGGCGACCCGCTACCACAATCTGATCTGCGCGCTGAAGGCCGGCACTCCGACGCTCGCGCTCAGCTATGCGGCGAAGAGCGACGCGCTCATGGCGCAGATGGGCCTTGCCGCGTACTGCCATCCGGCTCGGGAGGTCGACGCCGACCGGCTGCTCGAACAGTTCCGGGCGCTGGAGCGGAGATCGGCGCAGCTGCGACGGACCCTCACCGAGCGGAACCTGACCGCTGCCCGGCGACTTGAGCACCAGTTCACCGCCCTGACGGCGGCGCTGTTCCCGGCGACCGACCACGTTCACGCCCATGCCCTGCGGGAGACTCTGTGAAAGCGACCGAAGTCCCGGCGATCGCCGGCGCGTACCTGTTCGAGCCGACGCCGTACGCCGACGAGCGCGGCTTCTTCTGCCGCACCTTCGACGCCGATGTCGTCCGCTCGGTGGGCCTCGACCCGGACGCCTTCGTCCAGGACAGCCTGTCCCGCTCGGCCCGGGGTGTGCTGCGCGGACTGCATCTGCGCTCCGGCGCCGGCGAGGCCAAGCTGGTGCGGTGCTCGTACGGGAGGATCTTCGACGTCGTCGTGGACCTGCGGACACAGTCGCCGACCTACCTGGGCCGGGCCTTCTTCGAGCTGTCCGACGAGACGCAGGCGACCCTGTACATCCCGGCGGGGTGTGCGCACGGCTTCCAGGCACTGACCGAAACCGCCGACACCTCGTACCGGATCGACCGCCCGCACGATCCGGCCGAGGACATGACGATCGCCTTCGACGACCCGGAGCTGGCCATTCCCTGGCCGCTGCCCGTCACATCGATGTCCCAGCGGGACCGGGAGGCGCCGAGCCTCGCCGACGTCTCGAAGCAGAAGGAGAGTTGAGGTCGGCGTGGACACCGAAGACACCGAGGGGCTTTTCCTGCCCCGGTCGCGGCAGGCGAACGAGCGGCTGCACGCCCTGATCCCCGGGGGCGCGCACACCTACGCCAAGGGCGACGACCAGTACCCCGAACACCTGGCCCCGGTCATCAGCCACGGCCGTGGTGCCCATGTGTGGGACATCGACGGCAACCGCTACATCGAGTACGGCTCCGGCCTGCGGTCGGTCAGCCTCGGCCACGCCCACCCACGTGTGATCGAGGCGGTACGGCGGGAACTCGACCGCGGCAGCAACTTCGTACGGCCGTCCATCGTGGAGGTCGAAGCCGCGGAACGCTTCCTGGCCACGGTGCCCACCGCCGAGATGGTGAAGTTCGCGAAGAACGGCTCCGACGCCACCACCGCCGCGGTGCGGCTCGCCCGCGCCGCCACCGGGCGCCCGCGGGTGGCCGTCTGTGCCGACCACCCGTTCTTCTCCGTCGACGACTGGTTCATCGGCACCACACCGATGTCCGCCGGTGTTCCGGCGGCGAGCACCGAGCTGACCGTGGCGTTCCCCTACGGGGACCTGGCCGCCACGGAGGAACTGCTCACCCGGTACCAGGACGAGGTCGCCTGCCTGATCCTGGAACCCGCCACCCACACCGAGCCCCCACCCGGGTACCTCGCCGGCCTGCGCGAGCTGGCCGACCGGCACGGCTGTGTACTGGTCTTCGATGAGATGATCACCGGCTTCCGCTGGTCCGAGGCGGGCGCCCAGGGCCTGTACGGCGTCGTCCCCGACCTGTCCACGTTCGGCAAGGCGCTGGGCAACGGATTCGCCGTCTCCGCGCTGGCCGGGCGCCGCGAGCTGATGGAACGGGGCGGGCTGCGTCACTCCGGCGACCGGGTGTTCCTGCTGTCGACCACGCACGGTGCGGAGACACACTCTCTGGCAGCCGCGATGGCCGTGCTCACCACCTATGTCGAAGAGGGCGTCACCGCGCGGCTGCACGCCCTCGGCGAGCGGTTGGCCGCCGGGGTCCGCGAGGCCGCGGCCGGCATGGGCGTAGGCGACCACATCGTCGTCCGGGGCCGGGCCAGCAACCTGGTCTTCGCCACCCTCGACGAGAACCGGCAGCCGTCGCAGCGATACCGCACCCTGTTCCTGCGCTGGCTCCTCGCGGGCGGGGTGCTGGCCCCGTCGTTCGTGGTGAGCAGCGCGCTCAGCGATGCGGACATCGATCACACCGTCGAGGTGGTGGCCCAGGCATGTGCGGTGTACCGGAAGGCACTGGACGCCGCCGACCCCACCCCCTGGCTGGCCGGCCGGCCGGTGAAGCCGGTGTTCCGCCGCTTGGCGTGAGGTGAGGTGTGAGTGTGATGACGTGTGACGTGAGGTGACGTGACGCGAGGTGAGGTGCGGTAACGCGACGTGAGGTGAGGTGACGCGAGGTGACGTGACGTCAGCGGTGCTCGGTCCGGCCGGCGTCGGCGGTCCGATCGACCAGCCGGTCGGCCGTCCGGTCGATCAGCCAAGCGGTCGCCGGTATCACCGCGAGCGCGGTGCACCAGCCGCCGAGGACGTCGGTCGGGTAGTGCGCGCCCAAGGTGACCTGCGCCCAGCCCATGGCGGCGCCGGCGACCAGCGCCGCGGCGAGCACGAGTGACGTACCGGCCGTCCTGCCGAGACCGAGCCGGCCGGTCACGGGCAGCGCCACCACGAGGGCGAGCGCGGTGGCGAAGGCGGTGTGCCCGCTCGGGTAGGACAGGTTCCCGTCGTGAATGGTGCGTCCTACAAGGGACTTGAGCACCGTCGCCGTCCCCACGGTCAGGCCGGCGCCGACGACGATGAGCACCGCCGCGCGGGGACGCCGAAGCAGCAGGCACCCGGTCACGGTGACCGCGACCAGCGTCGCCGCTCCCACGGGCTCCCCCAAGGAGTCCACGGCCAGAGCGACATGCCGCCACGGCGGCCCCACGCCGTACACCGCCGCCCCGATCCGCGCGTCCACCCTGCCGGGCTCGCTGTCGTCGGCATACAGGACCCCGAGCACGACGACCAGCAGCGCGGCGAGGGCAGCGATCGGCCCGAGCCACGCGCGCAGCGACACGGGCAGCACCGCGGCCGCCGACCGCCCGCTCACCCGCCCACCACATCCGGTCGACCCGCGGTGCGAACGGCCGCCGCTACCGCGACGCGATCGTGAGCTGTACGGGCTGCGCACGGTTTCGGCTTCTGCTGCCGCCAACTCCCCACCGACGAGCCCCCGTCGTGTCTCCAGCCCGCCCATCACCCTGGCCGAGGCCATCGAAACCAGTCCTACTCGCCACCCTAACCAACAACGCGACCCCGGCACACCACCGCCGGAAATTCCTACGCCGCCGCCTCTCCGCACCTCAGCACGCTGCACACACGCCCCCACGTGGCCCCAGGAGCAGACACCCCGCCCCGCAACACCCGAAGACCGCTCTGTTTGCTGGTCCGGTGGCGTGCGTGAGTATCCGTGGTTGTGCGGGATCTCTCTCCTGCCGTCAGGCGTTCAGCCCAGGTACGGCCTGTCGCGATGTTCCAGGAAGTGCCGGAGTCTGAGCCGTTGAGTGGGGTGCATCGGCAACTGCTCGCTATCTTCGGGCGGTACGAACCGGAGTTCGGTGGACTCGTCAGAGATCTCCAGTTGGCCGCCGGTGATGCGGGCGGTGAAGCAGACGTTGAACTGTCGCCGGACCTCACCGTCGGTGTAGGCCATGACGTGTTTCGGATCGGTGTAGGTGCCGACCAGGCCGGTGATCTCGACGTCGAGGCCCGTCTCTTCCTTGACTTCGCGGACGGCCGTGCCGGGCAGGGAGTCGGTGAGGTCCATGCCACCGCCGGGCAGCGCCCACAGGCCGTTGTCGCGGCGGCGCTGGAGGAGGATGCGGCCGTGGTCGTCAGTGACGACGGCGGATGCGGCGACGACCATGCTGTTCGGCTCAGGCGCGTTCGGGTCGTCGTAGTACTCGGTGCGGGCCACGGTCAGCCTTCCTGTTGTACGCAGGGGCACAGATTCACGCCGCCGAGGAGCGTCAACGTGCCAGCGAACGCCATCCCATGTGTTCCCGCCCTGCGACCGGATGCCCGGCCTCGGACTGCCTGTCCGGGGCGGCCACGATGACGGCCCACAACCCTGACGCGGGCCGGCACACCACCTCGCCAAGTGTGGGCGCCGTGATGGTCGACCGCCGTAACGGCAAGGTGGGCGTGGTGATGGGCCATGTGGGGCCGTACGTGCAGCTTCGGCCGCCGCGCGGTGGCCGGGAGTGGGACGTACCGCCCGATGACGTGCGTCCGCCGACCCCGGCCGAGGAGTTGAGCGCCAAGGTTGCCGTGGCCAACCGGAGGTGGGGACGGTGAACCCTCGCTCGGTCCTCCGTTACGAAACCTGGCCCCTCCAACCCGACCGCGAGCCGGACGCGGAGCCGGTCCTGTACGCGATGAACCGCCCCGGCTCGAATGGAGACTCGATTTCATGAAAGGATCGAGTCATGGCACGACCTTCCCGTTACCCGCTTGAGCTCCGTCGTCGT
>NZ_JBEPAP010000074.1:0-45288 GCF_040298665.1 Streptomyces sp. NPDC001508 | reverse complement strand
GGACCTTCGACAAGCCCTATCGTCCCAGCTCAGAGGCACTCCTCGCTTATTTGATCAACACTCGGACGGTCCCCCTCGTGAAAGCCCGAGGTTAGAGATCACGGCGCAGATCGTACGAGGGTCCACGCAAGCTGAACAAGTCGAACGATTTCTTCCAGGATCCCGCGCCCAGCCGACGTTCACGTCGATTCCGGTACGGGGGCCTGGGCTGGCGTAGCCCCTCCGACACACGGCGGGGACGAACGCCGCCCCCGCCACCCCACCCGTCCCCTCCCCGGGGGCTCCGCCCCCTGGACCCGTTCGGCCCCGCACGGTCCTCGTCCTCAACCGCCGGACAGGCTGAGTGACACCATCGGACGAACAAGCCATCGAGGCACGCGGGGCCTCGACGGGCGCGCGTCACCGGCAAGGGGTGCTTTCCTCCACGCACGCGTGCGGCCGTCGGCGCCCGGCAGCTCCGCCGCCCCACCCGTCCCTCGCGTGCGGGGACGTCGCCTGCACGGCCGGCACCCGCACCCGGCGGAAGCCGCCCGCCCCCGCGCGCGGAGACGCCCGCGATCGGCAGCGTTGCTGTCCGGGCCGCCCGTCTCCCCCGGTCAGGACGTCCGTGATCGGTGACTCCCCGTCCGTCCCACCGTCATCCACACGGGGAGACGTCGCCTCGACGGCCGGCACCCGCACCCGGCCGAAACCACCCGCACACGCGCGCGGAGCCACACCCCGCCGAAACCACCCGGCACACGCGCGTGGAGACGCACACGGCGGGAGCCGCCCGTCGCCCGGGAGGGGAGACGCACACGGCGGGAGCCGCCCGTCGCCCCGGCGGGGGGACGCACACGGCGGGAGCCGGGCGTCGCCCCCGCGGGGGGACGCCCGTGTGGGCGCGAAGGGGGCGGCCCCCGGTCGTCGCGCACACGGCGGGAGCCGCCCGTCGCCCCGGCGTGGAAACGCACACGGTGGGAGCTGGCGTCGCCCCCGCGGGGGGAGGTCCGTGGGGGCGGCGAAGGGGGCGGCCCCCGGTCGTCGCCCGTTGGCGCGCTCCCGGGGCCCGGCGGAACGGTTGGGGGCATTCGTCGGGGTGGGAACAGGTGCCGTGTCGGGGGTGCTGTGACTGACGGAGGTGATCGGCAGTGGCCGACAAGGAGCAGGAGTACCGGATCGAGCACGATTCCATGGGGGAGGTGCGGGTTCCCGCCGAGGCGAAGTGGCGGGCGCAGACGCAGCGCGCCGTGGAGAACTTCCCGGTGTCCGGGCAGCGCATCGAGCGCGCCCACATCGAGGCGCTCGCCCGGATCAAGGCGGCGGCGGCGAAGGTGAACGCCGAGCTGGGCGTGCTCGACAAGGAGGTCGCCGGGGCGATCCAGGACGCGGCCCGCGAGGTCGCCGAGGGCAGATGGGACGGGCACTTCCCCGTCGACGTGTTCCAGACCGGGTCCGGGACGTCGTCCAACATGAACGCCAACGAGGTCATCGCCACCCTGGCGAGCGAGCGGCTCGGCCGGGACGTGCATCCCAACGACCACGTCAACGCCTCACAGTCGTCCAACGACGTCTTCCCCTCCAGCATCCACATCGCGGCCACCGCGGCCGTCACACACGACCTGATCCCCGCCCTCGATCATCTTGCGGACGCGCTGGCCCGCAAGTCCGCGGAGTTCGCCGATGTGGTGAAGTCGGGGCGGACGCACCTGATGGACGCCACCCCGGTGACCCTCGGTCAGGAGTTCGGCGGGTACGCGGCGCAGGTCCGCTACGGCGTCGAGCGGCTGCGCGCCACCCTGCCCCGGCTCGCCGAGCTGCCGCTGGGCGGCACCGCCGTCGGCACCGGCATCAACACCCCGCCGGGTTTCTCCGCCGCCGTCATCGAGGAGGTCGCCCGGGCCACCGGGCTGCCGCTCACCGAGGCCCGCGACCACTTCGAGGCGCAGGGCGCCCGGGACGGGATCGTGGAGGTCAGCGGGCAGCTGCGGACCATCGCCGTCGGCCTGACGAAGATCGCGAACGATCTGCGCTGGATGGCCTCGGGACCGCGGACCGGGCTCGCCGAGATCCGGCTCCCCGACCTCCAGCCGGGTTCCTCGATCATGCCCGGCAAGGTCAACCCGGTCGTCCCGGAGGCCGTCCTCATGGTCTGCGCGCAGGTCATCGGCAACGACACGACCATCGCCACGGCCGGCGCCGCCGGGAACTTCGAGCTGAACGTCATGCTGCCGGTGCTCGCCAAGAACGTACTGGAGTCGGTCCGGCTGCTCGCCAACGTCTCCCGGCTGCTCGCCGACCGGACGGTCGACGGCATCGTGGCCGACCGGGACCGGGCCCGCGAGTACGCCGAGTCGTCACCCTCCGTGGTCACTCCGCTGAACCGGTACATCGGCTACGAGGAGGCCGCGAAGGTGGCCAAACGGGCCCTGGCCGAACGGAAGACGATCCGTCAGGCCGTCCTGGAGGGAGGGTACGTGGAGCGCGGCGATCTGACGGCCGAACAGCTCGACGAAGCGCTGGATGTCCTGCGGATGACTCGTCCGTAACCGAAGGTTTCGGATACGAGAACCGTGTCGCCCGGCGCAGCGTCGTATGCCTCGGGCACCTAATATCTGTGCATGGCAGACGGCGGAGCGGTGAGAGGCGTGGCACGCGAAGGAGCGAGCGGTTCGGCGGGATTCTGGGCGCCGGGCCGTCACATCCTGTGGCGGTACCGGGAGAACGGCGGCGAGCACGTCCACATCGCCCGCCCCGTCACCGTGGTCCGGGACGACGCGGAACTGCTCGCGGTGTGGCTGGCGCCCGGCACCGAGTGTGTGAAGCCGGTGCTGGCCGACGGCACGCCCGTGCACGTCGAGCCGCTGGAGTCCCGGTACACCAAGCCCCGTGCCGTGCAGCGCGACCGCTGGTTCGGCACGGGTGTGCTGAAGCTGGCCCGGCCGGGCGAGCCCTGGTCGGTGTGGCTGTTCTGGGAACCGGGCTGGCGGTTCAAGAACTGGTACGTCAACCTCGAAGAACCGCTGGCCCGTTGGCGGGACGGGGTGGACTCCGAGGACCACTTCCTGGACATCTCCGTGAATCCGGACCGCAGTTGGCACTGGCGCGACGAGGACGAGTTCACCCAGGCCCAGCGGGACGGCCTGATGGACCCCGGCCTGGCCGAGCGGGTGCGGCGGGCGGGGCGGTCCGCGGTGGAGGTGATCCAGGCGTGGGGCCCGCCGTTCTCGGATGGCTGGCAGCACTGGCGCCCGGATCCTTCCTGGGCGGTACCGTCACTGCCGGAGGACTGGGACCGTACGCCCGCGCATATGTCCTCATGAGACTCTTGATGCACCCCGGGGCCACAACCGTAGGATCGTCCTCCGCAAGGGCGCACAGCAGCAACTCCGGGTACGGACGCCGAGTCTGACCCAACGTCACCGAGGGGCGGCAGGACGTGAGCGAGGGGTACGAGGGCAGCACCGGCCCGGACCGGAAACGGTTCGCCGGTGACACAGGAACAACCTCTGACCACGCGGGAAATCCGTTCCCGGGCCACATATTCCGGGTATCGGGACTTCTGCGGGACGAACTGCGCGCGCTGTGCGCGGCCCCGGACGGATGGATTCGACACGCGTGACGGAGCACCCCATCTCCTACGAACGCGCCCAGCCGGGCGCCGACCCCGCGGATCCCCGCGGGGCGCTCGTGCGTTCCCCGAAGTCCTACGGCGCCGCCGCCCTACCCGTACAGGCCCGCGCCGGTGAGACGCCCTGCTCGCCGGGTGCCGCCACGCCCCGCGGCAAGGAGAAGGAGCCCCCCGTCAACGGCCCCGAGCACGCACAGCCCGCCGCCGCGGAGAGCGACCCGCATCGTCCGCGTCCCACCCCGGCGCCCGACGGCATCCCGCCCCAGCCGGGCGGCGAGCAGGAGCGGGCGGCCGGCGGCCAGGAGCGACGTACCGGACGGGGGCTGTCGTCCGGGCGGCCCATGCCGATGCGACGGGACGGGGACCGGTTGCGGTTCGTGGGCGCGGCGACCCGGCGGATCGCCCGCGGCATCGACCTGGACGAGATCGTGATGGGGCTGTGCCGGGCGACCGTGCCGACCTTCTCGGACGCGATCCTCGTCTATCTGCGCGATCCGCTGCCGGTGGGTGACGAGCGGCCCACCGGCCCGGTGGTGCTGCGGCTGCGCCGCACCGACCGGATCCCGGAGGAACGTGACACCGACGGCGGCTTCCTGCCGGTGCCGCCGGAACCGGAGCCGCCCGAGCTGTCGGGTCTGTCCGCGCTGACCGCCGAGTTGTGCGAGGTGCGGCCGGGCGGCGCCCTCAACGAGGTGCTGCGCGGTGTCCGGCCGGTGTTCGCGGACGCGCCCGGCGCCCGCGCGGCGCTGCCCGAACTGCTCGGCGAGAGCGGCGAGTCGGTGGTGCCCGGCGGCCGGCACGCCATCCTCGCCCCGCTGCGCGGCCGCCGCCGTGTCATCGGTGCCGCCCTGTTCCTGCGCCGTCCCGAACGCCCGGCCTTCGAGGCCGACGACCTGCTGGTCGCCGCGCAGTTGGCCACCCACAGCGCCCTCGGTATCGACAAGGCGGTGCTGTACGGACGCGAGGCCTATATCGCCGACGAGTTGCAGCGCACCATGCTGCCGGAGACCCTGCCCCGCCCGACCGGTGTGCGGCTCGCCTCCCGCTATCTGCCCGCCGCCGAGACCGCACGCGTCGGCGGTGACTGGTACGACGCCATTCCGCTGCCCGGCAGCCGGGTCGCCCTCGTCGTCGGCGACGTCATGGGTCACTCCATGACGTCCGCGGCCATCATGGGCCAGCTGCGCACCACCGCACAGACCCTCGCCGGTCTCGACCTGCCGCCCCAGGAGGTGCTGCACCACCTGGACGAACAGGCCCAACGCCTAGGCACCGACCGCATGGCCACCTGTCTGTACGCGGTCTACGACCCCGTCTCGCACCGCATCACCATCGCCAACGCGGGACATCCGCCGCCGGTCCTGCTGCACCTGGGCGGGCGGGCCGAGGTGCTGCGGGTGCCGCCGGGTGCCCCCATCGGCGTCGGCGGAGTGGACTTCGAGGCGGTCGAGTTGGAGGCGCCCGCCGGGGCCACGCTGCTGCTCTACACCGACGGGCTGGTGGAATCCCGGCTGCGTGATGTGTGGACCGGCATAGAACAGCTGCGGGAGAAACTGGCCGCGACCGCGCAGCTGACCGGGCCCGACCATGCGCCGCCGCTGGAAGCGCTGTGCGACGAGGTGCTCGACATGCTCGGGCCGGGCGACCGCGACGACGACATCGCGCTGCTCGCCGCGCGCTTCGACGGAATCGCCCCGAGCGACGTCGCGTACTGGTTCCTCGAACCGGAGGACGCCGCGCCCGGCCGGGCCCGCCGGTTCGTCCGGCACGCGCTGGCCGGCTGGGGTCTGGAGGAGCTGACCGACTCGGTCGAGCTGCTGGTCAGCGAGGTCGTGACCAATGCCGTGCGCTATGCGTCACGCCCGGTCACGCTTCGTCTGCTGCGCACCGATGTGCTGCGCTGCGAGGTCGGGGACGATGTGCCGCAGCTGCCGCGGCTGCGGCAGGCCCGGGCCACGGACGAGGGCGGGCGTGGGCTCTATCTGGTGAACAAGATGGCTCGGCGCTGGGGCGCGACCCGGCTGAGCACCGGAAAGGTGGTCTGGTTCGAACTGAACCGAACCTAGACCCAGTCCAAAAGTTGCCGATATCGTGGTGACGGAGTTGACTGGCTGAGGTGAACGAAGCGACCTGACGGAACCCCCTGCACGACGGGAGGACGCTCGTGACGCAGACACCTCAGCAGACTCCGTACACCACCAACAACGCCGGAATCCCCGTGGAGAGCGACGAGCATTCGCTCACCGTGGGTTTGGACGGACCGGTCCTGCTGCAGGACCACTACCTCATCGAGAAGATGGCCCAGTTCAACCGGGAACGGGTCCCCGAGCGGGTGGTCCACGCGAAGGGTTCGGGGGCGTACGGCGTCTTCGAAGTGACCAACGACGTCAGCCAGTTCACCAAGGCGGATCTGTTCCAGCCGGGGAAGCACACGGAGATGCTGGCGCGCTTCTCGACGGTCGCGGGCGAGCAGGGCTCCCCCGACACCTGGCGCGACCCGCGGGGCTTCGCCCTCAAGTTCTACACGGAGTACGGCAATTACGACCTGGTCGGCAACAACACGCCGGTCTTCTTCGTGCGGGACGCGCAGAAGTTCCAGGACTTCATCCGCTCCCAGAAGCGCCGGCCCGACAGCGGGCTGCGCGACAACAACATGCAGTGGGACTTCTGGACGCTGTCCCCCGAGTCCGCGCACATGGTGACGTGGCTGATGGGCGACCGCGGCGTCCCGAAGACGTACCGCCACATGAACGGGTACTCCTCGCACACGTACATGTGGGTCAACGGCGGCGGCGAGCGGTTCTGGGTCAAGTACCACATCAAGACGGACCAGGGCATCGAGTTCCTCACCCAGGCCGAGGCGGACGAGATGGCCGGCGCCGATGGCGACATGCACCGCCGGGACCTGTTCGACTCGATCGCGTCGGGCGACGCGCCGAGCTGGACCATGCATGTGCAGGTCATGCCGTTCGAGGACGCCCCGGACTACCGGTTCAATCCGTTCGACCTGACCAAGGTGTGGCCGCACGGCGACTATCCGCTGATCGAGGTCGGCCGGATGACGCTGAACAGGAACCCGGACAACTACTTCGTCCACATCGAACAGGCCGCCTTCGAGCCGTCCAACATGGTTCCGGGCATCGGCCCGTCGCCGGACAAGATGCTGCTCGGCCGCCTCTTCTCCTACCCGGACACGCACCGCTACCGGATCGGCCCCAACTACGCCCAGCTGCCGCCGAACCGGCCGCGCTCCCCGGTCCACTCGTACGCCAAGGACGGGCCGATGCGGTACGAGGCCGCCGACACCGGTGCCGTGTACGCGCCGAACTCGTACGGCGGGCCGGCCGCGGACGTCGCCCGGTTCGGCGACATCGCCGGCTGGCGTACGGCGGGCGAGATGGTACGCGAGGCGTACGCGCTGCACCGCGAGGACGACGACTGGGGGCAGCCCGGCACGATGGTCCGCAACGTCCTCGACGACGCGGCCCGGGACCGGCTGGTCTCCAACGTCGCCGGTCATCTCAGGCAGGGCGTCACCCGGCCGGTGCTCGACCGTGCGCTGCAGTACTGGCGCACCATCGACAAGGAAACCGGCGACCGGATCGCTGCGCTGGCGCTGCGCTAGCTGGGACCGTCGGCAACTGCGCGTCCGCTGTGGCGCAGTTGCCTGCGGCCGCGCCGTGGGGGCTGGGGAACCGTCGGCAACTGCGCGTCCGTTGTGGTTGCTCGTTCCCGCGCGGCGGAGCCGCATATCGAGCACAGCCCCGCGCCCCTCGGGGCGCGTTGGGCTACTGGTCGTTGGCTGGGTTCTCGGGGGATTGGGAGGTTGGGTCTGTTGCTGTTTGTGACGGGAGGGGGGGTTCGCTGGTTGTGGGGGTTTGGGAGGGGGTTTGGGACGTAGGGGTCTGGGACGGGGTTTGCGTGGGGCTCTCGGAGGTCGGGGGGGTGGTGGTCGGGGTCTGGGAGGGGGTCTGGGACGGCGGTGGGGTGTAGGTCGGGGTGTCCGTCGGCTCGACGGCCGCGCCCTGCGTGGTGTCCAGGTCGAACTTCGCCTTCCCCGTGACGCCGAACGTGTAGGCCGCCCAGATCTCCGCCGGGTAACCACCGCCGTTGATACGGCCGCTGCCCGGTATCAGCCCGGTCGCGCCCATCAGCGTGGTGTGCCGGCCTGACTTGGCGTCCTCGCCGAACAGGCCGACCGAGGTGACCAGGTCGGGCGTGTAGCCGGTGAACCAGGCCGACTTGTTCTCGTCGGATGTACCCGTCTTGCCCGCCACCTGCTGGCCCTTGCGCAGCGGGTTGTTCGCCACCGAGGTCTTGGCCGTACCGTCGTCGACCACACCGGTCAGCACCGAGGTCACCGTGTCGGCGGCCGTCCGGCTGATCACCTGATCACCGATGGGGTCGGGCATCTCGACCGTACGGTTCCGCTTCTCCGCCGACTTGACGACCGACGGCGTCACCTTGCGGCCGTGGTTGTCCAGGGTGGCGTAGATCCCGGCCATCTCCAGCGGACTGGCGCCCATGGAGCCCAGCGTCTGCGCCGGCACCGCCTGCATGCCCTTGGTGTCCATGCCGAGGTCCTTGGCGGTGCTCATCACCTTGTCCATGCCCACGTCGACGCCCATCTGCGCGAAGACGGAGTTCACGGACTTGTTCATCGCCGTCTGGACCGTGATGTCGTCGTAGTTCTGGTCGTCCTCGTTGGGCGGGGCGAAGCCGACCTTGGTGCCGTTGTCCGTGACCTGGTGGCGGCTGGTGCCGTCGTAGACCGTGTCGGCGTTGATCTGCTTGCCGTCCTGCGTCTTGGCGTCGTTCTCCAGCGCGGCGGCGAGGATCACCGGCTTGAACGTCGACGCGGGCTGGTAGTCGCGGCGCGTGGCGTTGCTGAAGTAGTGCTTGTAGTAGTCCTTGCCGCCGTACAGCGCGACGACCGCGCCGGTCTTCGGGTCGACCGACACCGCGCCGGCCTGGACGTCCCCGTCGACCTTGCGCTTCTTCGCGTCGAGCTTCCCGGTCAGCTCGGACTTGACCGCCTTCTCAAGCTCGGCCTGCCGCTTCTTGTCGATGTTCAGGGTGATGGTCCAGCCCTGGTCGACGACCGCGCTCTCCGCCTGGGACTGGGTGAGTCCCTCCTGGTCCATCAGCTGCTGCTCCAGCTGCTTGTTGGCGAGGTCGACGAGATAGCCCTTCTGCCCGTCGAGGCCGGGGGCGCCCTTGGGTTCGTCGGGCACCGGGAACGTCATGGCGGCGCGCTTGTCCTTGCCGAGCCAGCCCTCCTCGACCATGTTGTCCAGGACGTAGTTCCAGCGCTGCTTCACCAGTTTCTTACCGGTCTCCGACGCTACCGCCCAGTCGTACTGGCTCGGCGCCTGGAGCAGTGCGGCCAGATACGCGCCCTGCTCGACCGTGAGGTCCTGGGCGTCGACCCGGTAGTAGGCCTGTGCCGCGGCCTGGATGCCGTAGGCGTTACGACCGTAGTAGCTGGTGTTGATGTAGCCCGCGAGGATGTCGTCCTTGGACTTCTGGCGGTCCACCTTCAAGGAGATGACCAGTTCCTTCAGCTTGCGCGTGACGGTCTGGTCCTGGCTGAGGTAGTAGTTCTTGACGTACTGCTGGGTGATGGTCGAGCCACCCTGCGTGCCCTTGCCCGAGAGGGTGTTGAGCAGACCGCGGGCGGTGCCCCTGAAGTCGACGCCGGAGTCCTTGTAGAAGGTCTTGTTCTCGGCCGCGACGAAGGTCAGCTGGACCTTCTTAGGCACCTTCGACAGGTCGACGATCTCCCGGTTGACCTCGCCCTTGCGGGCCAGGATCGTCCCGTCGCTGTACTTGTAGACATTGCTCTGGCGCTGTGCCGCCGCATTGCCCGCGGGAACGTCCACCATCAGGTACAGCACGATGAAGGCGCCGATGCCGAGCAGGCACAGCCCGAGGAACGTGCCGACGATCTTCTTCCAGGTGAACAGCCTGCGTATGCCGCTCTTGCCGGCCCCGTCGGCCGCCGGCGACGAGCGGCGCCTGGGCGCTGCGCGGTGGCCACCGCGCTGTCGCGCTCGTCTCTCTTCCGCTCGTCCCATGGATCCACTCGCTCCGCTTCGGTCTCGGTCAGCTCAGAAAGCTAACACCCGTCTCTATGACAAAGAGCCTTCGATCCGCTCCTTTGCGGACGTGACAATCAGCACCAGCCCCACCGGGTCCGACGACCCAGAGGCCTGGAGGGTTGCGTGCTTGGGTAATCTGTTATCACTTAGCTAGTACGCAAGCAGGCACCACGAGAACGGGGGGACCACCCATGTCCGCATATGAGACGCCCGCCACCGCCGACATCCCGGAGATGCCCGCCCCACGGGTGCGGGAGGTCACGGCGCACAGCATCGGCGGCGGGCTCGCCCTGCTGCTCGGCCTGGTCGGCCTGCTGGTCGGCATCGGGATGACCGTGAGCGCGACCGCGGTCGACGGGGCCGGAGCGAAGGCGGCCCTGATAGTCGTCGGCATCCTGGTGGCCCTCGGCGCCTTCCTCGCCATGTGCGGTCTGAACATGGTCGCGCCGGGCGAGGCCCGCGTCGTCCAGCTCTTCGGCCGCTACCGGGGGACGATCCGGCAGGACGGACTGCGCTGGGTGAACCCCCTCACCTCGCGCACGAAGATCTCGACCCGTGTCCGCAACCACGAGACCGCGGTCCTCAAGGTGAACGACGCCTACGGCAACCCGATCGAACTGGCCGCGGTCGTGGTCTGGAAGGTCCGGGACACCGCCCAGGCCGTGTTCGAGGTCGACGACTACGCCGAGTTCGTCGCCACACAGACCGAGACGGCCGTGCGGCACATCGCCATCGAGTACCCCTACGACGCGCACGACGAGGACGGTCTCTCGCTGCGCGGCAACGCCGAGGAGATCACCGAGAAGCTCGCGGTGGAGCTGCACGCGCGCGTGGAGGCGGCCGGGGTGCAGATCATCGAGTCGCGCTTCACGCATCTCGCCTACGCCCCGGAGATCGCCTCGGCGATGCTCCAGCGGCAGCAGGCCGGCGCGGTCGTCGCGGCCCGGCGGCAGATCGTCGACGGGGCGGTGGGCATGGTGGAGGCGGCGCTCGCCCGGATCGCGGAACGCGACATCATGGAGCTGGACGAGGAGCGGAAGGCGGCGATGGTGTCCAACCTGATGGTGGTGCTGTGCGGGGACAAGGCACCGCAGCCCGTCCTGAACACCGGGACCCTCTACCAGTGACGGACTCCGCCGAGACGCCGAGGCGTCGTCCGCAGCAGCGCAAGCAGGTGCTGCTGCGGCTCGACCCGCATGTCTACGAGGCGCTCGCCCGGTGGGCCGGGGACGAACTGCGCTCCGCCAACGCCCAGATCGAGTTTCTGCTGCGCCGGGCGCTGGCCGACGCGGGCCGGCTGCCGAAGGAGACCGGGCCGCTGCCACGGCGCGGCCGTCCGCCTGTATCGGAACCGTGACAATCGGCTCCCACCTGCGTACTCGTACGCCCCGCCACGATCACCGCACCGAGCGTATACACGGCGCGTATACACCGTGTGTAGAGTCCCCGGCATGTCCATCGGTCACACCCTTCTGGGACTCCTGGAGTCCGGCCCCCGACACGGCTACGACCTGAAGCGGGCTTTCGACGAGAAGTTCGGTCACGATCGGCCGCTGCACTACGGCCAGGTCTACTCGACGATGTCCCGGCTCCTGAAGCACGGGCACGTGGAGGTCGACGGGATCGAGGCGGGCGGCGGCCCCGAACGCAAGCGGTACGCCATCACGGACGCCGGGATCACCGACGTGGAACGGTGGCTGGCGACACCCGAGAAGCCGGAGGAGTACCTCCAGTCCACCCTCTACACCAAGGTCGTCCTCGCGCTGCTGACGCACCGCGACGCCGCCGTCGTCCTCGACGCCCAGCGCGCCGAGCACCTGCGCACCATGCGGATCCTGACCGACCGCAAGCGCAAGGGCGACCTCGCCGACCAACTGATCTGCGACCACGCGCTGTTCCATCTGGAGGCCGATCTGCGCTGGCTCGAACTGACCACCGCACGGCTCGGCAAGCTGCGAGAGGCGGTGGCCCGATGACCCCGCCGCCCGGTTCCCTGCTCGCCGCCGAGGACCTGCGCAAGGCGTACGGGCCGACCGTCGCGCTGGACGGCACCTCGTTCTCCATCCACGCCGGCGAAGTCGTCGCCGTCATGGGCCCCTCCGGGTCCGGCAAGTCGACGCTGCTGCACTGCTTGGCCGGGATCGTGCCGCCCGACTCCGGTTCGATCACCTACGCCGGCCGGGAACTCGCGACGATGAACGACGCCCAGCGCAGCCTGCTGCGCCGCTCCGAGTTCGGGTTCGTCTTCCAGTTCGGCCAACTCGTACCGGAGTTGACCTGTGTGGAGAACGTGGCGCTCCCGCTGCGGCTGAACGGCACGCCGCGCAAGGAGGCCGAGCGTGCCGCGCTCGGCTGGATGGAACGGCTGGAGGTCGACGATCTGCGGGCCAAGCGGCCCGGCGAGGTCTCCGGCGGCCAGGGGCAGCGGGTCGCCGTGGCCCGGGCCCTGGTCACCGACCCGCGTGTGCTGTTCGCCGACGAGCCGACCGGCGCGCTCGACTCGCTCAACGGCGAGCGGGTGATGGAACTGCTGACGGACGCGGCCAGGTCCACCAACGCGGCCGTCGTCCTCGTCACTCACGAGGCCCGGGTGGCGGCCTACTCGGACCGCGAGGTCGTCGTACGGGACGGGAAGTCCCGGGACATGGAGCGCGTCGTATGAGCGCCCGGCGGGAGCAGCCGCCCGGCGGCGCCGTGCCGCGGCGCTGGGGCAGGCTCCGGGATCTGACGCTCGGGGCCCGCTTCGCCGTCACCGGCGGACGCGAGGGCTGGGTACGGCTGCTGCTGACGGCCGTCGGCGTGGGGCTCGGCGTGGCCCTGCTGCTGCTGACGACCGCGGTGCCGAACGCGCTGTCGGTGCGGCACGACCGCGAAGAGGCCCGCGTGGACTACACCTACGGCACCACCGTACGGCCCCGCTCCGACGACACACTGCTGATCGCCGACGTCGACACGGAGTTCGGGGACAAGATCGTGCGCGGCCGGCTGGTGGAACCGGAGGGGCCGCGGGCCCCGCTGGCCCCCGGACTGGCCCGGTACCCGGCCAAGGGCGACATGGTCGTCTCGCCCGCGCTGCGGGACCTGCTCGCCTCCGACGACGCGCGGCTGCTGCGCGAGCGGCTGCCGTACCGGATCGTCGGCACCATCAAGGAGAGCGGGCTCATCGGCTCGCACGAACTCGCCTACTACGCGGGCGCCGACGGGCTCGCAGGCCAGATCGACGGCTCCCTGGTGGGCCGTATCACCGAGTTCGGCGACCCCAACCCGACGGACCAGCCCGCCGACCCGGTGCTGGTCCTGCTCGTCCTGGTCGTCTTCGTGGTGCTGCTGATGCCGGTGGCCGTGTTCATCACCGCGGCCGTACGGTTCGGCGGCGAGCGGCGCGACCGCAGGCTGGCCGCGCTGCGCCTGGTGGGCTCCGACAGCCGGATGACCCGGCGGATCGCCGCGGGCGAGGCGCTGGCCGGTGCGCTGTTCGGCCTTGGCCTCGGCACCGTCTTCTTCCTGATCGGCCGTCAGATAGCGGGCTCGGTCGAGATCCTCGGCATCAGCGTGTTCCCGAGCTATCTGAACCCCTCCCCGCTGCTGGCCGCGCTCGTCGCGTTCGCGGTCCCGGGCGCCGCGGTCCTGGTCACCGTGCTCGCCCTGCGCGGTGTCGTGATCGAGCCGCTCGGCGTGGTCCGCGCGACACGGCCCGCGCGCCGGCGCCTGTGGTGGCGGCTGCTGCTGCCGCTGGGCGGGCTCGCGCTGCTCTACCCGATGATCGGTCAGGGCCGGGACAACGGGGACTTCAACCAGTACCTGGTCACCGGCGGAGTCATACTGCTGCTGGTGGGCATCACGGCGCTGCTGCCATGGGTCGTGGAAGCGGTCGTCGCCCGGCTCGGCGCCGGCTCGGTGTCCTGGCAACTGGCCGTGCGACGACTCCAGTTGAGCAGCGGCACCGCGGCCCGCATGGTCAACGGCATCGCCGTGGCGGTGGCCGGCGCCATCGCCCTGCAGATGCTGTTCGCCGGAGTGGACGACGACTACACCAAGCAGTCGCGCAACGACCTGACCCGGGCGCAGATGCAGCTGACGATCGCGCGGGACATCGACCTCGCCGCGGCGGCCGGCCAGTTGGCGGCGACCCGGGGCGTGCGCGGGACAACGGCACTGGCCCAGTCCATGGTCAGCGACACATCATGGCGCAAGGACCCGGAGCGCAGCGCCGAGCTGACCGTCGGCGACTGCGCCGCGCTGCGCGAGGTCGCGGCGCTGCCCTCGTGCCGGGACGGCGACGCGTTCGCCGTGCGCGGCGTGGAATGGGACACGGACACCCCGAAGCTGTCCAAGCCCGGCGCAAAGCTCTACGTCGACTCCTCGTACGGCAACCGACCGGGCGGGAGCGGCATCGCGCTGACCGTGCCGGCGGACCTGAAGCAGGCACGGGCGATCGAGTCTCCGAACGGCGGCCTCACCAGCGGCTTTCTGATGACCCCGGGCGCGCTGCCCGCGAAGGCCACCGGCGTGATGGGCGGCACGGTCTATCTGTCCTTCGACGCGTCCGTGCCCGACGTCAAGGAGTACATCCGCAACACGGCCGCGCGGATCGACCCACGGATCGACCCGATGCTCTGGTCGGCCACCGAGCAGTCCACGAGGTTCACCTCCATCCGTACCGGACTGTTCGTCGGCGCCGCCTGTGTGCTCGCGCTGATCGGGGCCAGCCTGCTGGTCTCGCAGCTGGAGCAGTTGCGCGAGCGCAGGAAGCTGCTGTCGTCCCTGGTCGCCTTCGGCACCCGGCGGCGCACGCTGGGCCTGTCGGTGCTGTGGCAGACGGCGGTGCCGATCGCGCTCGGTCTGCTGCTGGCCTCGGTGGTGGGCCTGACCCTGGGCGCGGTGCTGCTGCGGATGACCGGAACCGCGGTGAGCGTGGACTGGGCGAGCGTGCTGTCGCTGACCGGCTTCGGCGCCGCCGTCGTCCTCGGTGTGACCCTGCTCAGCCTGCCGCCGCTGCTGCGGCTGATGCGCCCGGACGGGCTGCGCACCGAGTAGCGGGCGCGGCTCGCCGGCCCGGCTCCTTGCGCCACGAAACGTCGCTGACCATGGGCCGGGCCGGTGGCGTTGTCCCGCGCACGCCCCGGGTCGCCGCCAACTGATCGGCCGACGTGGCGAGTTCGATGTCCCCCGCCCCGTTCAGCTGCATCTGCGCCCGGGTGAGGTCGTCGCGCGACGCCGGCCCGGGGCGGGCCCCTTCCCGCGGGGAGGGGCCCTCAGCCGTGGGCGAGCAGCCGCACGGGCAGGGGGCGCAGCGCCTCCCGCAGGGCGGTGGCGAGTTCCCGGTACTCGGCGCCGCGGGCCGCGCCGCTGCGCATGGCGAGGGCGATCCGGCGGCTCGGCGCGGGATCAGCGAAGTAGCCGGTGCGGAGCCGGGCACTGCGGCTCGTCTCGACCTTGAGAGCGGTGCGCGGCAGCAGGGTGCAGCCGAGCCCGCCGGCCACAAGCTGGACGAGGGTCGAAAGACCCGCGGCGGTGGTCGCCACCGGGGCGTCCGCGCGGCCGGCCTCCCGGCAGATGTCCAGGGCCTGGTCGCGCAGGCAGTGCCCCTCGTCGAGGAGCAGCAGGTTCAGCTCCTTGAGCGCCTCGCGGGGAATGCCCTCCCGTCCGCCGAGCCAGTGCTCCGGGGGCGTGACGAGCACGAAGTCCTCGTCGAAGAGCGGCAGTTCGGTGACGCTGGGGACGCCGAGCGGGACGGCGAGCAGCAGCAGGTCGAGCCGGCCGCCGGTCAGCCCGTCGATGAGGCTGGCGGTCTGTTCCTCGTGCACCTGGAGGTCGAGGTCCGGGTACCGGTCGTGGACCAGCCCGAGGACGGTCGGCAGCAGATAGGGCGCGACGGTCGGGATCACCCCGAGCCGCAGCGCGCCGGTGAACGGCGCCCGCACCGCCTCCGCCTCCTCCAGCAGCGCGGCGACCTCGGTGAGCACCGCCTTGGCCCGTACGGCCAGCCGCTCACCGGCGGGTGAGAGCAGCACCTTGCGGGTCGTACGCTCCAGGAGCGTGACGCCCAGGGTGTCTTCTAGCGTGGAGACCGCCCCGGACAGCGCGGGTTGGCTCATGCCGATCGCGGCGGCGGCGTCCCGGAAGTGCAGATGCTCGGCGACGGCGGCGAAGGCGCGCAACTGGGACAGGCTGGGCTGCCTCCGCTTACCTGCGATCACTGATAGCTACCTCCGATCAACACGACTGAGTGTAGCTATTTCCCGGATCAATGCCGTCTGTGCCACCATCAACTCCGTCCAACCCATGGGAAACGCCCATGACCGGGGCGTTTCCTCGCTGCAAGGAGAGCGTGTGCTCACTGTCGGTGACAAGTTCCCCGAGTTCGACCTCACGGCCTGCGTCTCGCTGGAGAAGGGCAAGGAGTTCGAGAAGATCAACCACAAGACCTACGAAGGCAAGTGGAAGGTGATCTTCGCCTGGCCCAAGGACTTCACCTTCGTGTGCCCGACCGAGATCGCCGCGTTCGGCAAGCTGAACGAGGAGTTCGCCGACCGCGACGCGCAGGTCCTCGGCTTCTCCGGTGACTCGGAGTTCGTCCACCACGCCTGGCGCAAGGACCACGACGACCTGCGCGACCTGCCGTTCCCGATGCTGGCCGACTCCAAGCACGAGCTGATGCGCGACCTCGGCATCGAGGACGCGGAGGGCTTCGCCAAGCGCGCGGTGTTCATCGTCGACCAGAACAACGAGATCCAGTTCTCGATGGTGACCGCGGGCTCCGTCGGCCGTAACCCGAAGGAGGTCCTGCGGGTCCTGGACGCCCTCCAGACGGACGAGCTGTGCCCGTGCAACTGGGCCAAGGGCGACGAGACGCTGGACCCGGTCGCGCTGCTCGCCGGAGAGTGAGTCCGTGTCCCTCGACTCCCTCAAGTCCCGCGTACCGGACTACGCGAAGGACCTGAAGCTCAACCTGGGCTCGGTCATCGGCAACTCCGACCTGCCCGCCCAGCAGTTGTGGGGCACGGTGCTGGCGACAGCGATCGCCGCCCGCTCCCCCATCGTGCTGCGCGAGCTGGAGCCGGAGGCGAAGGCCAACCTCTCGCCCGAGGCGTACACGGCCGCCAAGTCGGCCGCCGCCGTGATGGCGATGAACAACGTCTTCTACCGCACCCGCCATCTGCTCTCGGACCACGAGTACGGCACCCTGCGCGCGGGCCTGCGGATGAACGTCATCGGCAACCCCGGCGTCGACAAGGTCGACTTCGAGCTGTGGTCCTTCGCGGTGTCCGCGATCAACGGCTGCGGCATGTGCCTGGACTCGCACGAGCAGGTACTGCGCAAGGCCGGTGTGGCCCGCGAGGTCATCCAGGAGGCGTTCAAGATCGCCGCGGTGGTCCAGGCGGTGGGCACCACCCTGGACGCCGAGGCGGTGCTCGCCGAATAACCCGCGCCTTTGCACAGACCGGCGCGAGCCAGGCGGTTCCCCGTGCTCCGGGCCCCGCTCACCCTGGGTGGGCGGGGCCTTCCGCGTCCGCAGGAACCGGCTCCTGCCGCACCGCGGCCGGCGCCGGGCGCGTCCGTCCGGCGCTGCGCAGGGCCTGCTCCTCGGAGTAGGTCCGCAGATAGCCGACCACCGTGTTGGTCACCGCCACCAGGGGTACGGCGACCACGGCGCCGCCGATGCCGGCCACCATGCCGCCCGCGGTGACGGACAGGACGACGGCCAGGGGATGCACCCGCACCGCGCGGCCCAGGATGAAGGGCTGCAGGATGTGCCCCTCGATCTGCTGGACCGCCAGGATCACCACCAGCGTCATGCCCGCGGTGAAGACCCCCTGGGTGACGAGGGCGACCACCACGGCCAGCACACCCGAGGCGACCGCGCCCACGAGCGGGATGAACGAGAACAGGAAGATGAACACGGCCAGCGGAACGGCCATGGGGACGTTCAGGAAGTAGATGCCAAGCCCGATGAAGATCGCGTCGATCAGGGCGACCAGCACCGTGCCGCGCACATAGGCCGTCAGGGTGCGCCAGGCGCGCGGGCCCGCGCCGGCCACGCCCGGCCGGGCCGCGGCCGGCACCAGCTTCAGCGCCCACTGCCAGATCCGGTCGCCGTCGTAGAGCAGGAACAACGTCGAGAAGAACACCAGCAGAATGCCGGTCAACGCCTCGACGACGACCTGAACTCCCTCCAGTCCGGCCGACGTTATCTGGTCGGTGTTGGCGCCGATCGCCTCCCGCAGACTCTTGGCGATCTGGTTGATCTGCTTGTCCGTGACATGGAACGGGCTCTGCAGCAGCCAGCGGCGCAGATCGTCGATGCCGCTCTGGACCTGGTCGGAGAGCGTGTCGATGTTCTCCATGACCTGCCAGGTCACGAACCAGCCGATCAGGCCCATCACGATGAAGCCGAGGATCGCGGTGAGTGCGGTGGCCGGACCGCGCGGCACACCGTGTCGTTTCAGCCGGGCCACCGTGGGCTGCAGCAGCGCGGTGACCAGCAGCGAGATGACGAAGGCGAACACCACGAGTTGGACGGAGCTGATGACGCGCATCAGCACCCACACCGTGCCGGCCAGCACCAGCAGCCGCCAGCCCGCCTCGGCCGCCACCCGTACGCCCCAGGGCACCGCCTGCGCGGGGTCCGGGCGGACGATCCGGACCTCGACCGCCTCCTGGTGGTCGTCGGGCAGCGGCTCCTCGGCGGGCGCCCGCGGTGGTTCCTCGGCGTGCTGTCGCTCCGCCGCCACCCGCCGCTCGTCCAACCGCTCCCCCATCTGCGTCAGTCCGGCTCCGATCCGGCCGAGCCATCCTGGCACTCGCGACATGATCCGTCCTTCTCCCGCATGTCCCCGGGTGCGCGCCACCACTCCTCCCAGGAATCGTCCGTCCGACCGTACACGGCAACAGCCCCTTCCCGTAGGACGGGAAGGGGCTGTGCAGGGTTGAGAGGGAGGCGGCGAACCGCTGTTCGTCTCAGTACCAGTGGTTGGCCTGCCAGAACGACCAGGCGTCGCAGGGACTGCCGTAGCGCTCGTTCATGTAGTTCAGGCCCCACTTGATCTGGGTGGCCGGGTTGGTCTGCCAGTCGGCGCCCACGGAGGACATCTTGGAGCCCGGCAGCGCCTGGAAGAGGCCGTAGGCGCCGGAAGAGGCGTTGACGGCACGGTAGTTCCAGCTGGACTCGTGGTCCACGATGTTGCTGAAGCACTGGAACTGGCCGCTCGCCACCATCTGCCGCGCCATCGCCTGGATCTGCGCGACCGAGTAGGAACTCTGGACGGGGAAGCTGGCGGCGCCGACGCTCTGGCTGCGGCTGGCTTCCTTCGCGGCCGCCGCGCGCTCCTTGGCCGCCTTCTCCGCCGCCTTGGCCGCCTTCTCGGCGGCCTCCTTCTTCGCGATCGCGGTCTCGGCGGCCGCCTTGCGGGCCGCCTCCTCGGCGTCCTTCTTGGCGCTCGCGTCCGCGGCGATGGCCTGTGCGTCCGCCTGCTGTGTCAGGGACGCGGTCTGCACCTGGGCCTGCTGACCCGCGGGTATGTCCGCGAGAAGCGTCATGTCGGTTGCCGTCGCCTCGGCGTCGTTGTTCTGCGCGACGCTGCCCGAGGCAACTCCGACGACGCTTCCGACGGCGGTGACCGCGGTGGCCGAGGCCACTGCGAATCCCCGGACCGAAATCCGGCTCACACGGTTTCCTTCCAGCGTCGCCCGCTTCGGTGACCCTGGCGGACGCAATCGTGCCCCTGACGCTGGCCTCCCAACTGCGGGGTCACGGGAGGCACGGGCCCGGTGGGCAACTCCCTGCACGGGAGCGCCGCATGGTGCTCGGGCGGCATACGACGACGCTATGGAGTTGACCGTGGTGCCTGGGTGCTGCCCTACTGCTGGGGGTACCGCTGTGTCGTATGCGGGGCCTGACAGGAGTGAGACTCTGCCGTAACCCCACGCCGATAGGCAATTCCGAGTTGCGTGTGAAAGCTCACATCCTGTTCGGCCCCGGCGTTTTCAGGAATCCTCCACACGCCACGGCGCCGCCCGGCTAGGCTCAGGCCTTTGCCGGACGGCGCCAACCAGCGAGTAACCGACCCGAATCGAGCATTCGGGTCAGATGTGTCCGTCCTCCAGCATTTCGGTCACAAGCGCGGCGATCTGGGACCTCTCGGACCGGGTCAGCGTGACATGCGCGAAGAGCGGATGCCCCTTCAGCTTCTCCACCACGGCGACAACACCGTCGTAGCGGCCGACCCGCAGATTGTCCCGCTGCGCCACGTCATGGGTCAGCACCACCCGCGAGTTCGCCCCGATCCGGGACAGCACGGTCAGCAGTACGTTCCGTTCCAGCGACTGCGCCTCGTCCACGATCACGAACGCGTCGTGCAGCGAACGCCCCCGGATGTGGGTCAGCGGCAGGACCTCCAGCATCCCGCGCGCGGTGACCTCCTCGATGACCTCACGGCTGGTGACCGCCGACAGCGTGTCGAACACCGCCTGCGCCCACGGACTCATCTTCTCGGCCTCGGTGCCCGGCAGATACCCCAGTTCCTGCCCGCCGACCGCGTACAGCGGCCGGAAGACCATCACCTTCTGGTGCTGACGGCGCTCCAGGACCGCCTCCAGACCGGCGCACAGCGCCAGCGCCGACTTGCCGGTGCCGGCCCGGCCGCCCATGGACACGATGCCCACGTCCGGGTCGAGCAGCAGATCGAGGGCGATCCGCTGCTCGGCGCTGCGGCCCTTGATGCCGAACACCTCCCGGTCGCCGCGCACCAGGCGGATCGTTCCCTCCGACGTCACCCGGCCGAGCGCCTTGCCCCGCTCCGACTGGATCGTCAGACCGGTGTGCACGGGCAGCCCTGCGGCCTCCGGCACCTGGGCGTGCCCCTCCTCGAAGAGGGTGTCCACCTGTTCGGCGGACAGGGTCAGCTCGGACATGCCGGTCCAGCCGGAGGAGTCCGTGATGGCCAGCTCCGCGCGGTACTCCTCGGCGAGCAGACCGACGGAGGACGCCTTGATGCGCAGGGGCAGGTCCTTCGAGACGACGGTGACGTCGAACCCCTCGGCCTGCAGATTGCGGGCGACGGCGAGGATACGCGAGTCGTTGTCCCCCAGGCGGTAGCCGGTGGGCAGCACGCTGGGATCCGAGTGGTTGAGCTCGACCCGGACGGTCCCGCCGAGGTCCCCGATCGGGATGGGGGCGTCAAGACGGCCGTACCGCACCCGGTAGTCGTCGAGCAGACGCAGCGCCTGCCGGGCGAAGTAGCCGAGTTCGGGATGGTGCCGCTTGGCCTCCAGCTCCGTGACCACGACGATCGGGAGCACGACCTCGTGCTCGTCGAAGCGGGCCAGGGCGTTGGGGTCGGCCAGCAGGACGCTGGTGTCGAGAACATAGGTGCGCCGGTCGGGCTTGTGGCGCTTTGTGCTGGTCACCACGGAAGGACGTACCCCCTCGGATGAGGTCGGGGAGCGACGGGACGGAAGCTGGGCCGGGAGGGCGGGAGTAACCAGGCCGGTCGCCGGCCGCGCCGCACACGCGCGGGCCGAGAACCGGCCCTCCGCGGCTGCTTCCGTGCGGTGACGGCACGGTCGGGCTGGTGCAAAGGGCCTCCCGGGCGGGCGGCCCCGTGCCGCCCGCTGAGATTCGACACCCGTGGTTCGGGTGTCGACCTGTTTGGCTTATGCCCTGGAAGATGCATTGCCATGCAAATGCATAGGACGGCGCACTGATGAACACCTCGTTGCCGCCGCCCCACCAGGCGCGTACGGGATGTTTGCCGCCCCGGGCGCCCGAGGGCCCCGTACCGCGCTCGTTCAGCCGCCGTAGCGCCGGTGCCGTGCCGCGTAGTCACGCAGTGCACGCAGGAAGTCGACCTTGCGGAAGGCCGGCCAGAAGACCTCACAGAAGTAGTACTCGGAGTGGGCCGTCTGCCACAGCATGAAACCGGACAGCCGCTGCTCGCCGCTGGTCCTGATCACCAGATCCGGGTCGGGCTGGGCGCTGGTGTAGAGGTGGCGCCCGATCATGTCGACGTCGACGGACTCGGCCAGGTCCTCCATGGTGACGCCCTTGTCATGGGCATCCAGGAGCATGGAGCGCACGGCGTCGGCGATCTCCTGCCGGCCGCCGTAGCCGATGGCGACGTTGACCAGTATCCCCTCGACATGGGCCGTGGCCTCCTCGGCCTCCTTCAGCGCCAGCTGCATCGGGGAGGGCAGCAGGTCCGGGGTGCCGACGTGGTGCACGCGCCAGCGGCCGTCGGCGGCGAGCGTGCGAACGACGTCCTCGATGATGCCGAGGAGCGGGACCAGCTCTTCCTCGGCGCGGTCGAAGTTGTCCGTGGACAGCAGCCACAGGGTGACGACCTCGACGTCCGTCTCGGAGCACCAGCCGAGGAATTCGCCGATCTTGTCCGCACCGGCCCGGTGGCCGTGGACGGTGCTGGATCCCGCGGCCTTCGCCCAGCGCCGGTTGCCGTCCATGATGACGCCGATGTGCTTGGGCACCTGAGCGTGGTCCAGGTGGCCTTCCACCCGGCGCGCGTACAGCCTGACCAGAAGGCCGCGCAGCTTGTCGCGCAGGTTCACGTGATGTCAGCCCCTCCGTACGGTGCGGGTGCTTCCCCGCGGGCCCGAAGCCTACTCCTGCGGGGCCTCGGCACGGTTTCCGGGTGCGCGCCGCGGTGGGTCGGTCGCGGTGGGTCGTACGCACCCCTGATGAGGGGACGGCGTACGACGGCCGAACGGTTCCGCCCTCGGGAGCGGGGGGAGCCTCGGGGCGGGCGCGGGCCGGGGAGCACGGTGGGCGCACAAAGAAAACGGGCCGGTCCGTGGGGGGGAGACGGACCGGCCCGAGGGGGGGTTTCCACCATAACCCTTCGTAAGGGATCCCGCGCGCATCGGCGTGCCACAATTACTCTCCGGAGTCGCCCGGCGACGCCCTGAGGGCGGCGGAACCCCTTGTTCAGCGCCGTTCCATGGCCGATTCACGGCGGATTCCCAGGCGACCGGGCCGCGCACCGGATGATCGACAGGCGCGGCGTGTCCCGAGGGCGCTGCGGACAGTCACCACGCCGTCCCTCCGATGGGCTACCCCGGCAGCGAACGGTGGCTTGACGGGCGCACGGGCGCATACCGGCACCGCGTAGCCCCCTCCGCCACGCGGTGCCGACCGCGTAGCTTTGCTCACGCGAATTGCCTTGGTCTGAACTTACGTGAGGGCACCCCGCAGATGCGAGCCGTTCGCGATAACGATGTGGAAACCTCGCCGCCGCGCCTGCCCCCGCATCGGTCCGCGGGCGCGTACGATGCCCCGGCCCCGCCACCGCCGCCGAAGCGCTCCCGAGCGGCGATTCCCGGCCAATTCTGCCGTCCGGCCCGCAGGCGCCGCGTGGCCCGGGCGGTCAGCGGTCCGCTCTACGGGCGTCGAAGAGGTGCCGGGTGCTGTGCGCGACGAAGGGCCCCTCGGCCTCGATCCGCTCGTGCAGGGCCCGGAGCCGGGGCCCGTACGCCTCGACGGTGAAGCCCGGGACCATCCAGACGACCTTGCGCAGAAAGTGCACGACGGCGGCGATGTCATGGAACTCCATGCGCAGCCGCTCGGCCCGCAGGTCCACGACCCGAAGCCCGGCCCGCTCGGCGTCGGCGCGCTCACGGTCGGGGTGGCGGGCGTGCCGGCTGCGCTCCGGTTGCGGCCCGAGGAAGAACTCGACCAGTTCGAAGACGCTGGCCGGCCCCACGTGCTGCGCGAAGTAGGTTCCCCCCGGGCGCAGCACCCGGGCGATCTCGTCCCAGTGCGGGCGCACGGGGTGCCGGCTGAGCACCAGGTCGAAGGCCCCGTCGGCGAAGGGCAGCGGCGCGTCGTCCGCCGCCGAGACGACCACGGCGCCGCGCGGGCGCAGCAGCGCGGTGGCCCGGGCGACGTTCGGCGGCCAGCCCTCGGTGGCCGCGACCGCTACCGGCCGGGCCGGGGCCGCCCTGGCCAGCGCGAAGTCAAGGACCTCGCCGCCCCCGGTCTGGATGTCCAGCGCGGCCGTGGCGCGGGCCAGCCGGCCGGCCGCCGAGCGTGCGTACCCCCAGGACGGCCGCTCCTCGCTGGCGCGTCCCTCGAACCAGGAGAAGTCCCAGCCCTCGGTGGGCACGGCGACGCCTTCCGCGACGAGGTCTTCGAAGGAACGGGAATCTCTGGGGTGTGTCCGGTCCATGAACGGATCGTCGCAGAGCACCGCCGGTGGGCGCCGCTGCTTTTTCTCACGGCGCGACCTCCCGCACCTCCCTGGCCACGTCCGGTGTCCCGGGTACGGCCGGGGTCCACAGGACGAGAAGGAGGTGTGCGTCGTCCCCGTGGCGTACCGTGCCGGCGTCCTCGAAGCCGTGCCGCCGAAGAAGGCGGACGGATGCCGTGTTGCCGGAGAACGGGTCGGCGTACAGGGGCCGGGTGCGCTCCTCGCGGAGGAAGCGTCCGAGGGCACGGGACCCCACGCCGCGTCCCCAGTACGCCCGCCCCAGCCAGTAGCCGATGAACCGCCGGTCGTCCTGCGGCCAGGAGACGATGTTGCCGGCCACCTCGCCGCCCACGGTGACGGTCCGCACCAGGTTGTCGGGGTCCGCCAGCACCCTCGTCCTCCAGTGGGTCAGGAAGGCGTCCCGCTCCCGGGGCGGGAACCTCGACCGGCGAACGGCCTCCGGATCGTGCTCGTAGGCCAGGAAGGTCTCCAGGTCGGCGTCGGCCACCTCGCGCAGCCCCACGGCACGGGGCTCGGCACCCCGCGCGGATCCCTCACTCATCTCCGCCCCCTTCGTCCCGGAGTCCGTCCCGGGCTCCGTCATGGGAAATCCGTCATCAGAAACGAGTGTGGCAGGACCCACTGACAATCCCGGGCGGCCGGCGTCTACGGCACCAGCGGCCGGACCTCTTCGGCGGCGAACCGTACGAAGCCCTCGGGGTCCGGCTCGTCCCCCGTCGGCTGCAGCACCACCGTGTCGGCCCCGGCCTCGGCGAGCCGCCGCACGGCCTCCGCCACGGCTCCCGCGTCCCCGGCGGCACCGAGACCCGGTACGGCGTCCAGCCCCTCGGCGACCAGGTCGGCACGCAGCCGGGCTGCGGCATCCGGCCCGGTGGCGGTGAGGAGGTAGACGACGACCCGGTGCGGCCCGCCGCGCCCGGCCGCGGCCCGTCCCTCGTCGATGAGCCGCCGGGCCCGGCGGACGCCGTCGGGCGGCGTGGCCGATGTGAGGATCGTGCCGTCGGCCGCCTCGCCGGCCAGCCGCAGCGTGCGGGGGCCGGTGGCGCCGGCCAGCACCTCCACGGCCCCCTCCGGGGGCCAGTCGAGCGCGACGCCGTCCAGCTTGACGTACCGTCCCTCGACGCTCAGTCGCTCACCGCGCAACAGGGCGCGCAGCGCCTCCAGATGTTCCCGCAGCAGCGTCAGCGGGGACTCGGCGCGGACGCCCACCTGCCCCATCCAGTGCTGCACCCCGTGCCCGACGCCGAGGACGGCGCGCCCCGGGAACATGCGGTGCAGCGCGGCGGCCTCCATCGCGGTGATCGCGACGTTCCGCAGCGGCACGGGCAACAGCCCGACACCGACCCGTGTCCGCTCGGTCCAGGCGAGCGCGGCGGCGGCCGTCGAGATCCCGCCCTCCCGGAAGCAGTCCTCCCACAGCCACAGCTCCTCAAGCCCCGCGTCATCCGCCGCCCGCGCCACACCCCGAAGCCGCTCGGGAGCCCACTGAGGCCGAAACACCGCACCAAGTCGAGTCATCCCCCCTTCCTAACGATCTCCGTCCCGCGCGACAACCCCGCCCGCACCGGCGCCCGACCGCGGTGTCGCACGGAAGGGTCCTGGTGGGGGCGGAGGGGTACGGTTCTCGGGGAGGTGGGGTGGGGATGCGGCGTTGGCGGGACGGGCGTGCGCAGTTGGCGGTGTACGGGCTGCACGGGGAGCGGGTGACGGTACCGCTGGAGATCGCGGTCTCCTATCGCGCCCGTACCAAAGGGTTGTTGGGGCGCGATGCGGTGGACGGGGCGATGCTGCTCTCCCCCGCAGGCAGTGTGCACACCTTTCGCATGCGGATGCCCATCGATGTCGCCTACCTCGACCGCGATCTCACCGTGATCGCCGTACGCACCATGCGGCCGGGGCGGCTCGGCCTGCCCCGGCCGCAGTCACGGCATGTACTGGAGGCCGCGGCCGGGGCCATGGCCGGGTGGGGGGTCGCGGCGGGGGCGCGGGTGAGTGTGGAGGTGGCGGGGGGCGATCGGTGAGCCCGGTCCGGGTGGGTCAGTTCGCCGAGCGGGGGAAGGAGACCTCGACCCTTCTGTTCTTCTTCCGGCCCGCCTCGGTGGAATTGTCCGCGATCGGGTACTGCTCGCCGTAGCCCCGTACCTCGAAGGTGACGTTCGCGTCGTTCAGGTCCTGCTCCAGAACCGCCTGTACGGCGTTGGCCCGCTGCTTGGACAGGATGTCGCCGTGGGCCGAGGAGCCCAGGTTGTCCGTGAAGCCGAACACCCGTACCTGTGTCGCCTTCTGGTTCTTGATCTCCTCCGCGATCGAGGCGATACGGGCCCTCGCCTCCGCGCTCAGCTTGGCGCTGTCCTTGCCGAACAGCACCTCGGCCTGGAGGGCGAACTTCACGTCCGCGTTGGTGTCCTCGCGGCGTTCGTCGCCGCTCTGGTCCTCCACCACGGACTTGATGTCGAGCACCTTGGGGGAGGCGAGCGTCGCACCCTCGGGCAGCTTCAGATCCGGGTCGTTGGGGTCGACCTCGACCGGCGCGGAGGCAGATGCCTCGGTACCCGGCGGAACACTGGGGTCGGACTCGTCGGCGCGGGCGGCGCCGGCGCCGTGGAGGGAGGCAGCAAGCAGCACGGTGACCGTGCTCACGGCCAGCGAAAACCGGGATGCGGTGATCACTTGCGCCTCACCCGGAGATCTGGATGGTGGCGGTGGGGAACGTGGGCAGTTGGAAGGTCACCTCGGTCGTGCTCGCCGGCGGCGCCGGGAACTGCAGGAAGACGGGGACGGTGTCCCCCGCCTTGACCGTCTGGACCCCGGTGGTCGTGAGGGGACGGCCGTCCGTGTCACGCAGGACGTAGTAGCGCTTCCTGCTCTTGGAGTCGACCAGGGTGGCCCCGCCGAACGACTGGCCGTTCTTCATGATTTCGGTCTCGTTGCCCGTGAGCTGTGACGAGAGCACGGCGTCCTTGCTGCCGTCGTTCTTCAGCTCCGCGTTCACAGTGACGAATCCGCCGGAATCCCTCTCGGCCGACGTGATCTTCAGGTTCAAACCGTCCGGGCCCCTGAGTTCGGCCAACGGCTCTTCCGACTGGCCTTCTTGAGCACTCGGCTCGGATGTGCCGTCCTGGGAAGCGGACGCCGACTTCTCCGGCTTCTTGTCGTCACCGCCACCCCCGCCGCAGCCACCCGAGCAGACGGCCAACCCCACCGCAACGGCCAAGGCGGCCGTCCCTCTGCGAGCCCTCGCAGTGAACCGAATGCTCATCGCTCCGCTTCCTTTGACTCGTCGTTCGCTTGTCAGCCGGCCAGGTGCACGTCGAAAAGGTCCTCGGGCCCCGGGAGTTCGGCCGGATCATCCGGATTCAGGTCCCAGTTTTGATGATCCTTGCAGGTGAGCTGCGGCAGCGCGCTGTCCTCGGCGTCTTCATCAAGCGGCTCGAAGGTGCAGGACGGCTCTATCACGGCCGTAGCGGATGCCGTCGACTTCATGTCCTCCGTACCGGGGACCACGGAGTGCCCGACGGGCTTGTTGGTCTCGACCTCGACCCGATAGGTGAGCGGATCGAGCGCCTCGCAACTCCGCACCGTCGCATCGTTCTGAGCGGCGAGTTGTTCGGCGCGCCAGCACGAGGGTTCCAACGCCACGTTGCCGTCGAAGACGTCCTGCCATGTGCTGGGATCGAGCACGTCCTCAAGCCATTTACCGGCGAGTTGGTCACGGGCGTTCTGAGCCGCGGCGAGCGCCGCAGCGTCCGCCGCCGTCTGGGCGCCGTTCCGGTTGGCCGCGGCCTGGCCGATCGCGAGATAGGCCAACGCAAGAAAGAGCAGACCCGCCACCACCGTGATGTAGATGGGGAAGGCCTGCCCTGCGTCCCTGGACCCGCGCCGCCGCGTCAGGTGATCTCGGTGATCTTGGCCTTGATCTTGTCGAGGATCGTCTTGCCGATGTCCGTGCCGGTGATCGCCAGAACGATGGCCACCACGACCGCGATGATGCCCAGATACTCGACCGCGGTCTGCCCGCTGTCGCCGGCGCGGCGCCGAACGGCTTCGACCGTCGTGTTCTTCCACCCGTTCAAGCGAACCTTCGCCGCCACGGCCGTCCTCAGCATCAGGTCGCTCATCGTGCTCCCCTCCGGGTTCGCCTTCGATCCGGTGAACGTACGATGCCGTGCCGCGCTCGGCACAGGGTCCCAGGGCCCATTGCCGGGCCCAACGTCCGTAGCGGTGAGTCATGTCAGGCCACCCCCAGCCATTTGGCGGCCGCCTGGGCGCGGCTGGTGCTGTGGAGCTTGGCGAAGATGCGGTTGATGTGGTTCTTGACCGTCTTCTCGCTGATGAAGCAGACGGCGGCGATCTGCCGGTTGTTCAGTCCGGACGCGACGAGGTCCATGATCTCCGCCTCCCTCGTGCTGAGTTGGTACCGCGACCGCACCGAGGGTCCCACAGCAGGTTGCAGTTGCGAAAGGTTTTGTGAAGAACTACGGCGAGAGTTGTGGGCGAGTTCAGGTTCGATGTGTGCAGATGCATGCGCTGGATGACGTAGGGGCGCCATCAGCGCCCCGGCCGCCGTGGGCGTGAAGTGCGGACGTCCCCGGGTGATGTCCCGTACCGCGGTGATCAGTTGGTCCACGGTGAACTCGCCGTGCACCAGATAGCCGCCCGCGCCCAGCCGCACCGCCTCCTGGACGATCTGTGTCTCGTGGCTGTAGGTGAGCATCATGACCGGGGCCAGCCGCACCAGGTGCGGCAGCGCGGAGAGTCCGTCGACGCCGGGCATGCGGACGTCCAGGAGGACGACGTCCGGGCGGTGCTCCAGGGCCGCTTCGTACGCCGCGCGGCCGTCCGCGGCCTCCGCCACGACCGTGGTGTCGTCGCGGCCGCCGAGGAGGGCGGTCAGGCCCGCTCGGACCACCGGGTTGTCGTCGGCGACCACGATCCGGAGCGGTGCGGCGGGCACGGTCGGGGGAAGGTTCTCGAAGGGGTTCACCGGCATCGGGGTGCCTCCTCTCATGCGTCTCGGGCCTCGTGGGCCGGTGCGGGGGTGGGCGGTGCCAGCGCCGCCAGCGGCAGTTCCAGCAGGACTTCGGTGCCCCGGGGGTGGTCGCCCCGTCCGATGCGCAGGCGGGCACCGACCGTCGCGGCGCGTTCGGCCATGCCGACCAGGCCGAAGTGGCCGGTGCGGCGCAGTTGTTCGAGGGTGCTGCCGGGGGGCAGGCCCCGGCCGTCGTCGTGCACGCTCAGCCGTAGCAGCCCGCCCCGGACGTCCGCCCGGACGTCCACCCGGTGCGGTGCCCCGTGGCGGTGGGCGTTCTCCATGGCCTCCGAGACGATGGCGAGGAGGTGCCGGGCGACCGCCGGCGGGACGGCGGGCAGGGGCCGCTCGCCCGTCCGGCGGCACTCGGCAGGCAGTCCCGTGCGGGTGCGGAACTCGGCCGTGAGCGCGGCCAGTTCCGGCAGCAGTTCGGTGCCGTGCCCGGGGTCGTTCTCGCGGCGCAGGTCGGTGAGCAGTTCCCGGGCCTCCGCCGCCGCCCGGCGGGCCGAACGGGACACCAGTTGCGCCTGCTGTTCGATCAGGGCGGGGTCCGTGCGGGCGCCCGCGGCGGCCGAGGCGGCGAGACCGTCGGCGGCGAGGGCGACGCCGTGCAGGGTCTTGGCCACCGAGTCGTGCATCTCGCGGGCCAGCCGGGCGCGTTCGGCGCTCACCGCCTCCGTGACGGCGAGCCGGGCCTGCACCGCCGTCAGGGCCTGGGTGGCGGTGCCGAAGCGGAGCATCAGGTTGCGCAGGGTGGAGCCCATGGCCCCGGCGATGACGCACAGGCCGGGCAGGAGCAGTGACTCGGCGACATCGGCTCCGCGGCCATGCTCCAGGGTCGCGTGGACCAGGAGCAGGATCAGGGACTGGAGCGAGGCGAAGCAGGCCGCGCCGCGCCAGCTGTAGAGGAGGCCGGCGAGGAGGGGGGTGCAGACGCTGACGTAGGCGAGGGTGGTGTCCGGGCCCGCCGAGACGAGGAGAAGGGAGCCGATGAGGGTGTCCGCCGCCAGCAGGGTGGGGTGGCGCAGGAGGAGCGGGCCGAAGCGGGCCCAGTCGCGGAACAGGACGTACGACACCATGAACGTGATGACGGCGGCGCCGCCCACCAGACGGGCGCCGAGGCCGGGGGACGCGTTGACCAGGGCGGCGGGGGCGGCCAGTGCGATCATCGCCAGCCGGAAGCCGAAGACCTGCCGGCACATCGCCTGCAGGGCGCGCAGTTGCAGTTTCTCGGGGGCGGTGTCCGGCCGGGGCATGTCCCCCGGCAGGCCAGGTGCACAGTCGGGTTCCCGGCCCGGTGGGTGCGGGCAGGTCTGCACGGTTCCGGCGGGGTCCGTCGTCCCGTGGGCCGGGGTCCGTCTCATCCACCCGGGCAGGCGAACGCGGCGGCGTCCGGCCGCACCGTCTCCCGTCACCGTCATCGCGCTCACCCCCCGCCCCGCCCGCTTCCCCGTCTACTTGCCCGTGATGGAACCGAAGTCCACCCCGGAGCCCAGCAGGAGTCCGGCGCCCAGCAGAAGCATCGTGGCCGGGACCATGAACGTGGTGATCATCAGCGTGGCCTTGGGCACCGCCCGGGCGGCCTTGCGGCGGGCGTTCTGCGCGTCGGTGCGGCGCATGTCCTTGGCGAGGGCCACGAGGGTGTCGACGATCGGCGCGCCCAGTTCCTCGCCCTGCTGCAACGCGGTGACGAACATGGCGACCTGCTCGGAGTCGTTGCGGCGGCGCAGTTCCGCGAAGGCCTGGCGGCGGCTCATACCGAGGTCCATCTGGCGCAGGGTGATGCTCAGTTCGTCGGCCCAGGGTCCCTCGTACTTGGCGGCGACCCGGTCCAGGGCCTGCCGGAAGCCGAGCCCCGCGCTCACCACCACCGCGAGGACGTCCAGAAAGTCGGGGAGCGTACGCTCGATGACGTCCCTGCGGATGCGGATCGCCGACCAGATGCCGACCTCGGTCCAGAACGCGCCGAAGGCGAGCAGGAGCAGCGCGAGGAAGTACTGACCGCGCATCACCATCACCAGGAAGCCGACGCCGCCGAGCGCGCCGTAGACGGCCCGTCGCGCCGCGTACCGGTCGATGGTCAGACCCCCCGGGTTGCCCGCGAGGTCGATCCTGCGGCGGTATCTGGCGACCCGTCTGGGTCCCATCAGACGCAGCACCAGGGGGGCGTAGCGCATGCCCATGCGGTCGACCAGCGAGCCGACAGCGCCGGTGCGGGTGGCGCCCACCTCCAGGGCCACGGCCAGGTCGCGCGGCAGCCTGGCCTCCGCCCGGTACATACGGATCCCGGCGAACACGCCCCAGACGCTGAGGCCCGTCACCGCCGCCAGCACAAGTCCCATGCCGATCCCCTCCTTCCGTTCCTTCTGCCTGCTTCTCCTTGCGGCCCGGCGCTCAGACGTCGATACGGCTCATCCGGCGGATGAGCACAAATCCGACCGCGTACATCGCGAACGCGATGACCACGCAGGCCTGGCCGATCGGCGAGCCGGTCATCCGGTCGAGTGCGCCGCCTTTGACGCCGTTCATGAGGAACAGCGCGCCCACGCCGAGCGCGGGGACGGCGTACGACGTCATGGTCACCTGGGAGAGCTGGGTGCGGATCTCGCGCCGGGTCTCCTTGCGTTCCTCCAGTGTCTCGGTGAGGTTGCGCAGCGCGCTGACCACCTGGCCTCCCGCGCGGTTCGACAGCACGAGGGTGGTGACCAGGACGACCAGCTCGCGTGAGGGCAGCCGGTCGGCGAGTTCGCTCAGGGCGTCGTCCATCGAGTGGCCGATCGCCAACTGGTCGGCCACCTTGGCAAGTTCCTCGCCAGCGGGGGCCTCAAGCTCCTCCGCGGCCAGGCCGATCGCGGTGCGCAGGGCGAGTCCGGCCTGGGTGGCGTTGGCCAGGATGCGGGCGAGTTCGGGGAGTTGGTTGATGAAGCGTTCGATGCGCTTCTGCCGCTGCCAGTTGAGGAACAGCAGGGCCGCCCACACACCGGCCAGCCCGGCCAGCGGACCGAAGAAGGGGGCGAGGACGGCCTGGCCGATCAGCCACAGGGCGGCGACCACGGCGAGCATGGTCGCGAAGAACTCGCCGGGTGTGACGTCCAGGCCGGTCGCCAGGAGGCGCAGTTCCAGGTTCCGGCCGAGCCGGGTGCGGCGCAGCCGGCGGTCGAGGGTGCGGAAGCGGCGTCGGCGGCCGGTGGCCGTGATCTGGCCGGTGTGGCTGAGGCGTTCGACGAGGGCGGCGCGCTGGGCCCGGCCCGAGGCGTAGGTGTGCCCGCCGACGACGGCCAGGACGCAGGTCAGCAGGGTGACGCCGGTGGTGAGCGTGACGAGCGTGTGCAGTTCCATGGGTGCCTACCTACCTGGCCTCTCGGGTGGCGAGCTGGTCCGCGCTCTGGGCGACGCCGAAGGCCTGCGGCAGGGGCTGGCTCGCCATGTAGAGGCGGTCGGCGGTGCGGCGCGGGAGGGGGAAGTACCGGAAGGTGCCGTGGACACGGCCGTCGGGGGTCATGGGCCGGGCGTCGAAGCGGGCCACGGTGGCCAGCCGGTACGGCTCGCCGCCGTGGCTGTCGAGCAGGGCGATCTCGGTGATGCGGCGGGCGCCGTCGGCGAACCGGGTGAGCTGCACGAGGACGTCGACGGCGCTGTTGATCTGGTCGTGCAGGGCTACGAAGGGGACCTCGACGTCGGACATGGAGGCGAGGGTCTGCAACCGGGTGAGGGCGTCCTCGGCGCTGTTCGCGTGCACGGTCGCCAGGGAGCCGTCGTGGCCCGTGGACATCGCCTGGAGCATGTCCAGGGACTCGCCGCCGCGGACCTCGCCGACCACGATGCGGTCGGGGCGCATGCGCAGCGAGTTGCGCACCAGGTCGCGGATGGTGACCTGGCCCTTGCCCTCGACGTTGGGCGGGCGGGACTCCAGGCGGACGACATGGGTCTGCTGGAGCTGGAGTTCGGCCGAGTCCTCGATGGTGATGATCCGCTCATGCGCCGGGATGAGTCCGGACAGGGCGTTGAGCAGGGTCGTCTTGCCGGTGCCGGTGGCCCCGGAGACGATGATGTTGAACTTCGCCTGTACCAGGCCCGCGAGCAGGAACACCATGTGCTCGTCCAGGGAGCCGAAGCCGATCAGCTCCTGGAGGGTGAAGGAACGCGGGAACCGGCGGATGGTGAGGATGGGGCCGGTGAGGGACAGCGGCGGGATGATGACGTTGACCCGCTCGCCGGACGGGAGCCGGGCGTCGACCATCGGATTGGACTCGTCCACACGGCGGTTGACCGTCGAGACGATCCGCTCGATCGTCTGCATCAGCTGGTCGGCGGAGACGAAGCGCAGCGGCAACTGCTCTACCCGGCCGCCGCGTTCCACGAAGATGGCGTCGGGGCCGTTCACCATGATCTCGGTGATGGACGGGTCCTCCAGCAGGGGTTCCAGGATGCCGAGACCGAGCGCCTCGTCCACGACACGCCGGATCAGCTGGGAGCGTTCGGCCGTCGACAGGACCGGGCCCTCGCGGCTGATGATGTGGCCGAGCACCCGCTCGAGGCGGGCCCGCCGCTCGGCCGCCGCGAGGGAACTCATCTCCGCGAGGTCGATCTCCTCCAGGAGCTTGGCCCGGTAGGTGGCGACCAGATGGCCGTCCTCGCCCCGGCTGCCGTGCTCCTCGGGGGAGTTGATGCGTGCCCGCAGGCTCATGGCTGGGCTGCTCCTCGTTCAGTGGTCGAGCGGCATGGTGGCGGACCTGCTGGCGTCCCCGAAGTTCCAGCCGACGACCGAGGGGATGTGGACGGTGGCGGTGACCTCGACCGAGTCGTCCAGCTCCGCGATCGCGCACTGCGTGTCGTCGGCGAGCCAGTCGCTGACCGCGCCCGCGCAGGCCTGGCCGACGTCCTGCCGCAACGAGGCGGCCCGCGCCCCCGCGCGCGCCGCCGTCCCCGCCTGCTGCGCGGTGTACGCGACGAGCCCGAGCTGAATGCCCGCGAGGGCGACGAGCAGCAGGACCGGGACGAACCCCAGATACTCGATGGCCACTTGCCCCCGATCCCGCCGTGCAACACGGAGAACACGGACGCCACGAACGCGGGCGCAAAGGCCCTGGTACCGGCGAACGCGCAGCGCCCTGTCCGCACGTCGCGCGCGCAGGGCGCGAAGGCGGGCGGCGACGTGGCCGAGACGGACACGGAGTGCGAGGCCGACACGGGAGGGGACCGCGACCCGGACGTCCCGGACGCGCAGGGCGAGGTCGCCGTGCCCGGCTGCCGCCACCGGACGGTCGGTGCGGCGGACGCCGGGACGACCGGGTCGGACGCGAAGGCCGAATCCGACGCCCGAGGACGCAGGCCCGGAGAGCCGAGAGCGCACGGTACGGAGGCGAACACGGAGGCCGGGGCCGATAGAGCGTTCGGGGGCGCCCCCGAGGGCCCGGAGCCCGGAACCGCGGCGCCGCACGCCAAGGCCACCCCCGGAACACCAGCCACGCCCCCCGCCGCCCAGACGCCGCACATCCAAACCGCCACCCCGGCCCGGGACCCGCACCCCGCCACTCCAGCGCCGCACATCCGAATCACCGCCCCCACGCCGAAAGCGCAGCCCTTCGCCCCCGCCTCGGGTGCCTGCTTCTTCGTCTGGGAGGGCGCCCGGAGGGGCTGGCTCGGGGCGGGGACCGGTGTCGCCGTTCCAGTCGCGGCCAGCGAAGTCCTGCATGTCAGTGTTTCGCCTCCTCCACCGCGCCCGCGTGGCCCTGGACGGTGACCGGGAAGGCGATGGTGCCGGGGAAGAGGACGGGCACCTTGAGGGACACGTCGGCGGTCACATAGCCGCTCCCCCCGCATGTCACCGTGGCATCCCCCTTCCACGCCTGCGGCAGATGCCCGAGTCCCGCCTGCTCGCAGGCGGCCGGCCGGTCGCCCGGCGCCGCGGCCGTCCCGGCCCGTACCGCCTCGTCGGCAGCGTTCCCCGCGAGCGTGTAGGTGTACCCCACGAGGACGCACTGCCACATCAGCACCAGGGTCAGCAGGATCAGCGGGGTCATGCCGAGGAGTTCGATGCTGACCTGTCCGCGGTCGTGTGCCGGCCGGTCCATGGCGTTCACTCCTTCCGGCGCCGGAAGCTCACCGCGCCCCGGTCGCCGCGCGGCCGGCCGCGGTGCGGCGGTGCCTCGGGCGCGCCGGCCAGGCCGAGTTCGCCGGCGAGCGCCCACAGGGCCTGTTTCACGGCGCTGCGGCTGTCGAGTTCGTGGACGCGTCCGGCGTCCACGACGCCCTGGAGTTCTTTGAAGCCCGCGGGCACCGTCGTACGGGCCAGCGCGGTGCCGGTGATGCGCTGGATCAGCTGTGGCTGGATCTCCGTGCTCCTGGTGTGGCGGTTGACGACGACGGTGGTCTCCTCCGCCTTGCGGATCTGCAGCCGGTCCCACATGCGCACGGTGCGCTTGGCGGCGCGTACGGCGACGACGTCCGGGGTGGTCAGCAGCAGGGCCGTCCCGGCCATCTCCACGGCGGTCGCGCCGGCGCCGCTGAGCTGGGCGCCGCAGTCCACCACGACCACCTCGTAGCGGGAGCGCAGGGCGCCGATGATCTGCCGGGCGGCCCGGTCGGTGACCTCTTCGCCGCGTTCGCCCTCGCCGGGGGCGAGCAGCAGGGCGAGGCCGGTGTCGTGGCGGAAGACGGCGTCGGCGAGGACACGCGGGGAGATGTCGGTGATGGCGGCCAGGTCGACGACGGAGCGGCGGAACTGGATGTCCAGGTAGGAGGCGATGTCGCCGGTCTGCAGATCGAGGTCGACCAAGGCGGTGGACCGGCCGGACGCCTGGGCGGCGAGGGCGAGTTGGACGGCGGCGAAGGTGGCGCCGACGCCGCCCTTGGCGCCGCTGACGGTGACGACGGTGCCGCCGACGCCGCCGAACGCGTCGGCGCCGTGGCCGAGATGGCGCCGTACGCCCTGGGACCACTGGGCCACCGCCTGCACCCGGCTGGCCAGTTCGTCGTAGCTCAGCGGGAGCGCGACCAGGCCGCGGGCGCCGGAGTCCATGGCGGCGGAGAACAGGCCGGGGCCGGCGTCGGAGGTGACGAGGATGACGCCGGCGGCGGGAAAGCGCAGGGCGATCTCGCGGACGAGTTCGAGGGCGGGTACGGGTCCGATGCGTTCGTGGACGACGACGACCTCGGGCAGTTCGTCGACGGACTCGGCGGCGAGCCGGGCGAGGGTGTCGACAAGCTGGGTGGAGTCGCCGACCGGCGGGAGCGGTTCGGCGTCCGGCAGTTGGCTGAGCAGGGTGATGAGGGAGCGTACGGCGTCCGGGTCACCGACGGCCGGGAGGATTCTGATGGGCATGGGGGCCGCCTCTCACTGGTCCGTCGCGAGTTCATAGGTGCGGTCCTTGTCCGGCACGGTGGTCTCGCTGCCGGGTGCCACCAGGGCGAGCCGGACCCGCTGGGCGAACGACTCGGCGTAGGTGATGCGCTGTGCGTCGATGGTGGACAGCGCGAAGGTGATCGGGACGGCGTCGGTGGGCTGCTGGTTCTTGTTGTCCGGCTCCAGGGAGGTCAGCTTGCCGACGTCGAGGACCCGGGCGTTGGCCACGATGATCTTGGACTGGTCGGGGTCGCTCTGCTCCTTGCCCTCGAAGGTGGCGTAGACGTTGACCCGGGAGCCGGGGGTGATCTTGCCGGCCACACCGGTGGCCGCGTCGATCATGATGGCGACCTCCTGCTCCCCCGGCCGCAGGGCCGGCTGGTCGACGATCATGTCGGTCTGCAGCAGGGAGCCCTCGCGCAGGGTGGTCACGGCGATCTTGCCGCGGATCTGCCGCAGGTCGGTGACGGCGTTGGCCGACAGCCAGCGCTCGGGCATCCGGATCTTCGCGAACTGGCCCGTGCTCAGCGGCGTGTACGGCGCCACGTTCGACTTGAGCCGGTAGGCGGTGACCTCGGGGCCGACCTTGGACTTCACGTCGTCGATGACGGAGAGCACGCCGGCGAACGCGCCGAGGGCGCAGAGGACCGACAGGACCAGGAGTATCACGCCGCGGCGCTGACGGGAGTTCATGAACCGTGCAACCTCATTGGGGGAATCGGTCGTGCGCAGTCGTATGGGTGAGCGGTGTCGCGGTGCCGGACGGTCAGGCGGGGGTCCGTTGTTCGAAGGCCCGTGGGGCGGGTGGCTCATGGCCGGGCGGGGTGGCGGAGCAGAAGACGCAGCGGTCGCCGATGACGTCGACGCCGCACCAGTGACAGGTGCTCCGCCGCACGGAGGTGACCAGTTGGTAGAGGACGGAGAGGTCGGCGAGATAGCTGCAGAACTCGATGATCCGGCCCGTCCCCCACCAGCTCGCGGACTCGGCCGGCAGCGGGGCCTCGCGCAGCCCGTGCGCACCCCAGGACTTGGCGAGCGTGCCGATCCACTCGGACTGCAACTGCCCCTTGGCGACCAGCATCCAGGTCCTGAACTCGGGTCCTGGCAGGGTCGCTTCGGGACCGACCCGCACAAGCTGCGGCTCAGGATGGGCGACCACCGCGAACTGGCTGCCCGGCACCCATGACCTGGCGTGCGCCTTCAGTCCCACGGGTATCCGGTCCAGCCTGGCGACCGAGCCGAGGACCGCGCCGGCGTGGATGTAGTGGGTGAGCAGCCGGCCCGCGGAGGCGAGCACGCCCGGACTGAGGTCGCAGGAGGCGAGCTGACGCAACTGGCGGGCCAGAACGGCGATTCCGAGGGGCGGCAGAGCCGGCCGGAACAGGGCGATCCGGTCGCTCTCCAGGAGCGAGCGCAGCGTGTGCAGCCGCTGGGTCACCGCCGCGGGGGCGGCCTGCGAGCCGACGACGATGAGATGCCCGTGCTGCTCGACGAGCCCGTTCAGCTCGGCGAGGGCGTGGTCGAGCGGCCGCTTGTCGAGGTCCCGCAGCACGACGGCGGGCACGGTCCGTTCGTCCTGCGCGGACAGCGCCATGTCGGCACTGGTCACGGCGATGGCAGTTGGCACGCGCAGCTCCCCGCTCTCCACATCCGTGGGCCCACCGGGGTGACTGCGGTGCGCCGGGACGACTTCACTGCGTGACTACGTGAGCACTGTATCCACGGCTCTGTGACCGGAGAACACCGTTTGTGCTGCCGGACGGGATCCGTCTTCACACAACTCCCTTCAAATCGGGACAGTTTGAACGTCCCGCACACAACGGGATTCTGGTCTGGACCTCTTGACACGAGATTGGTCTGGACCAAGTTGTTTCAGGCTGGCGGTGGCCACCGTCCCCTTTCTCCCCCCACTTCCCCCCGCCCACTCCCCCACCCGGAGGCCCCAGTGGACCGCGCACCAGGCATGCCCGGACGCAGCAGACGACGGATACGGACCTGGCCCGTGACGGCCGCGCTCGCCCTGTCCGTGGCGGGACTCACCGCCGCACCCGCAGCCGCGGCGGACGTCAACAACCTCAAGAACGCCGGTTTCGAGTCCGGCCTGAGCAACTGGACCTGCTCCGCGGGCAGCGGTACGACCGTCTCGTCGCCGGTGCACTCGGGCACCGGCGCGCTGAAGGCGACGCCGGCCGGGCAGGACAACGCGCGCTGCGCCCAGACCGTGGCGGTGCGGCCGGACTCGACGTACACGCTGAGCGCGTGGGTGCAGGGCGGCTACACCTACCTGGGCGTGACGGGCACCGGCACCACCGACGTGTCCACCTGGACGCCCGACTCGGCCTCCTGGAAGCAGTTGACGACGACGTTCACGACGGGCTCCGGCACGACGTCCGTCACGGTCTACACACACGGCTGGTACGGCCAGGCCGCGTACGTCGCGGACGACGTGTCCGTCCACGGCCCGGACGGCGGGGGCGGCGGCGACCCGGCCCCGACCGTCCCGGCCGCCCCGAGCGGCCTCACCGTCTCCGGGACGACATCCTCCTCGGTCTCCCTGTCCTGGGGCGCGGTGTCCGGCGCGACGGGCTACTCCGTCTACCGCAACGGCACGAAGGTGACGGCGGTGACCGGCACGTCGGCGACGGTGACCGGCCTCGCCGCCGCCACCTCGTACTCCTTCCAGGTGACGGCGACGAACTCGGCGGGCAAGTCACCGAAGTCGGCCACGGTCACCGGCACCACCGCCACGAGCGGTGACACAGACGGCGGCACGGTGCCCCGGCACGCGGTGACCGGCTACTGGCAGAACTTCAACAACGGGGCGACGGTCCAGAAGGTCTCCGACGTGCCGTCGGCGTACGACATCATCGCGGTGGCCTTCGCGGACGCGACGTCCACGCCCGGCGCGGTCACCTTCAACCTGGACTCGGCCGGTCTCGGCGGCTACACCGTCGACCAGTTCAAGGCGGACATCAAGGCGAAGCAGGCCGCCGGGAAGAAGGTCATCGTCTCGGTCGGCGGCGAGCGGGGCACCGTGTCGGTGAACGACTCGGCGTCCGCAGCGAACTTCGCCGACTCGGTGTACTCGCTGATGCAGACGTACGGTTTCGACGGCGTCGACATCGACCTGGAGAACGGGCTGAACGCGACGTACATGACGCAGGCGCTGCGCTCGCTGTCGGCGAAGGCGGGCTCGTCGCTGGTGCTGACGATGGCCCCGCAGACCATCGACATGCAGTCCACGTCGAACGGGTACTTCCAGACGGCGCTGAACGTGAAGGACATCCTCACCGTCGTCAACATGCAGTACTACAACAGCGGTTCGATGCTCGGCTGTGACGGCAAGGTGTACAGCCAGGGCTCGGTCGACTTCCTCACCGCGCTGGCCTGCGTCCAGCTCGAAGGCGGTCTCGCACCGTCCCAGGTCGGCCTGGGCCTGCCGGCGTCGACGCGTGCGGCGGGCGGCGGCTATGTCTCCCCGACGGTGGTCGACAACGCCCTGGACTGCCTGACGAAGGGCACGGGCTGCGGCTCGTTCAAGCCGTCGAAGACCTACCCCGACCTGCGGGGCGCGATGACCTGGTCCACCAACTGGGACGCAACCTCCGGCAACGCCTGGTCGAACACGGTGGGCCCCCACGTCCACGCACTGCCGTAACGCCACGCGGCATCCGGGGGGCGGCGGCTTCGGCCAACGCCCCCTTCCGCGTCTGCCCCGGCGGCCGGACGGTTACAAGTACGGCTCCGGCGGGCGTCCGCTGTGCCAGTGGTGCAAGGCCCCGGTCGTGGTGGCCTGGGTGGCAGACGGTGGGTTGAAGGCTGCCTCCCAGTACCTTCTTCGCTGATCGTCTGGCGCCTGCTGCCTTCGGCCGTGGGAGCCATTTCGTCATGCCCTCGATCACCCGAGGCGCAGATGGTGCAGCATCAGCAGCGCGGCCACCGCGTTGGCCGACCGCACCTCACCACGGGCGACCAACTCGGGCACCTTCGCGAGCGGCACCCACTCCCGCCGCGCGGACTCATGCGCATCCGCTGGCGCGGTGCGCACCTGCTCGGCGTGATCCGACCAGTACACCCGATGATGCGACGTCGAGATCCCCGGCATCGGGTCGACCGCCAGGAGCAGCCGCATCGGGCCGGGCCGCCACCCCGTCTCCTCCTCGAACTCCCGCGCCGCCGCAACCGCGGGGTCCTCGCCCTCACCGGTTCCACCCGACGGCAACTCCCAGCCCCACGCGCCGGTGATGAACCGGTGCCGCCACAGCAGCAGCACCTCGTCCGCCTCGTTCACGACCGTGGCCACCGCCACGGGCCGCAGCCGGATCACGGTGTGGTCCAGGTGCCGGCCGTCCGGCAGCTCCACGTCGGCCATGTTCACCTTGACCCACCGGTTCTCGTACACGGTGCGCTCGCCGAGGTTCCGCCACACTGACACGCTGCTGCCTCTCCTCCGGGGACGCGCCTTATCCGACCACAGTCGGCTACAGCGGGATGCGAAGAGTCTCGTCGATCCGGTCGACGACCTCGCGCGTGGACCCGCTACGGGTGGTGGCGAGGTTGCGGCGTACGCCGACGAGCCGGTCGTAGAGCCGATGCGACTCCATCCCCTCCACGGTGTCGAGCATCCGTACTGCGGTGCCAGCGGCACGGTCGACCTCCCCTGCCCGCAGTTCGCAGTCGGCGAGGGTGGCAAGCCGGTGCACCCGACCGCGGGCGTGGGTCTGGACGGCAACTGCCTCGGCGGCGTACTGCTGCGCAGGCCCGGTGTCACCAAGCCGCATCAGAGTGTCCGCCATCGCGGTCTCCAGCAGGCCGGGCTGGACGTACCCGGTCTCGTCCGGCTCCTCGTCCGGGCGGATCTGCCCGGATGCGATCTCCGCCTGCTGCATGGCCTGGTGGGCGGCCGTCTGGTCGCCCATGCGGGCGTACGCCTTCGCCTGCATGGCGTGCAGGTCGCAGGCGAGGGCCGGACTGATGGCGTGTCCAGCGGTGCGCAGCCCTGCCTCGGCGAACGCGACCGCCTGCCGGTACTCGCCCATGAAGAGGGAGTGGTTGACGAGGAGCGCTATCACGTACCCGCCGAACGCCCTGTCCCCGCTCGCCTTCGCCAGCCTCAGGGCCTGGTGGTAGTAGCGCTGCGCGAGGCCTTGGGCGTTGGAGTCGTAGGCGCAGATCCCGGCAACGGCGACGAGCCCGCCGACGGCCCGGAGCAACTCGCGGCCGGTGGCGTCCGTATAGGTGCCGCGCATCAGCGGCGCCGTGTCCTCTGTCAGGAACCGCAGGACACGGCCCCGAGTCCCGACGCCACCCGCCTTTCGGTACATCTGCTCGTAGTGCCGACGCGCGGTCCGCAAATGCTCGACGTCGGGCAGGCCCACGCGGATGGTGCCACGGCTGGACACGTCCACGTCGTCAGGCGGGTTCTCCCACTCCCAGACGGGGCCGACGGCGGGCAGGCCGGTGATCACGGGCGTGCGCTGGACGTCCTCGCGCTGCTGGTGGTCGCCGCGCCACAGTGCGGTCGCCCGGCCGATGAACCCCTCAAGCGGAGTCCCTGCTGGGTGCGGCGTAGATCGGGTGCCCATCCCGATGTCGTCAAGGCTGATGCCCCGGCCGAGCCGTCCGGAGAGGACGTCGGCGATCAGCTCGGGAGTGCGGCCCCGGGGCCGCTGGCCTTTGAGCCAGCGGATGACGGAGCTGTGGTCATAGCGCATCTGTGTTCCTTGTGCTGCTGCCGCGTTGTTGACGCGGGTGGCGAGTCCTAATCGGGACATTCCTGCCTCGTCGAGCAGCGCGTCAAGGAGTGTGTTCGGTTCCATGCGTGCCCCCGGATCACTCAGTGTGTGGAGCGTACCCCCACTCCGATCACACAGTGTGTGAAAGCGGTAACGCTGCTCACCCCTTGCACACACTGCCGCGCAGCAGGTCACGGCGGCACGATCGCTGCACGAACAACATGCACACCCAACCGGTTGCGCGGCCCCCGGCCCGGACCTGGTGTGCTCGTGCCGCTGCCCCTGGAGAGCACCCGATGAGCAGAACAGCCGTGGATATCCAGCTGGAAGTGCTGGACGTCCTGGCGCTCCCGGCCCTGCTCGGCCTGGACGAGGACCGCGCGGCCGGCCGCGTATGCATCTGGTGCGGCGGGCCTCTGACGATCGAGACGGCTGTCGACCTCGGCGAGCAGAAGGCTGACGCGGGTACGTGCTTCCCGCGCGCCTGCCGGAAGTGCGTCGCCGACCGTGCGCACCGCGGCCTGTTCGCCCACACGCCCACATGCGACCTCTGCGAGACGGAGGCGACAGCCGCCAACTGCACCGTCGGCCGCAGCCTGTACCGACTCGTCAGGGACAACCGCCGGTGACCCGCCGGCAGACGACCGCAGGGGCGCGGTCCCTGCACGCGAGCCCGCTGCTCAGCCACATGACCATGCGGGTCTACCAGGTGGACCGCTACTGGACGGTCTCCCGTGACAGCGGACGGGTCATCGTCCCGCCCACTCAGGGGCTGACGCCGACCACGGCCCGGGAGGAGCGTCAGCGATGCCCATGAAGCCGGACAGCCCGAAGGGCCAATTCTTCTACGCGCTGGCCCTTGCCGCCCTCATGGGCGCCCTCGTGGCCGGTATCGGCCGCTGACCCCATGACCGGCTCCGGTCGCTGACGCCCCAGGTGGCGACCGGAGCCCCACAGCGCCCGCCGACCTCCCGCTCCCGACTCTCCCCTGCGGGGGCCGGCGGGCCCGCCACCCTCGTCTCGGCACAGGAAGGTTCTCGATCGTGTTGCCTCCGGCACCGCCAGGTGTTGTCCCGTACATCGCCGGATGGAGTGAGGAAAGGCTCCTGTCGTGTCCGATCACCCGCCGCCGCGTGGCCCCGGGGATCGCCTACACGGATGAAACCCCGTACGACCGGGACAGCTTCGGCGTGCTCTGGGCCCGGTACGCCCTGCGGCCGAAGCGGCGCCGGGGCAGCCCACAGCTCCGCAACGTCCACCCCTACCGCCAGCGCCGGGCAATGCTGAACATGATGTGCCAGGTGTGCTCCCGCACGCCGCCCGACCCGCACGGCCCGCACCTGTTTCTCCTCCGGGACAGCGTCGGCGCGATCCGTGAAGGGGAACGGACCACCAGCCCGCCGGTATGCGTGCCCTGCGCCGGGATCTCCATCCAGCTCTGCCGTGCCCTGCGCGGTGGACGCTTCGTGGCGGCATGGGCAAGGCGTGTACCCGCGTGGGGTGTCGTCGGCCCCCTCCATCACCCCGTGACGCTCCAGCCCATCCCCGGATGCCACATGGAGCAGGTGAAATACGGGTCGGAGTGGGCTCCATGGGTCCGCGCCGCCCGCACCATGGTGGAACTCCGCGGAGTGACACCGGCGGACCTCGACCGCGAGTTCGCGGCCCTCGGCCACGACCGCCTGGAGGAAGAGTTCACCCGGATCGCGGAGCTGACCGCGGTCGCCTGACGGACTGGCCCGCGCCTCTTCGCACACGGCAGGTTCGCGCGAAACCCGCACTGCACGCGATGCCGTAAAGTCACGCGGCATCCGGGGGCGGCGGCTTCGGCCACCGCCCCACTTCCACATCGGCCCCCGGCGGCCGGGCGGTGCTATACGGATCACCGCGTCGCAGAACAGACAGTCGGGAACGTGCCTGATACAGCCGATCAATCGTCCGGCCCCCACTGCTTCGGGCGAATTCCAGGGGGTCAGCCACGCTGCGCGGCGACAGCCGCGGTGTACGTCTCCCTCGTCAAGTCGTCTGGTCCGATCCCCAAGTCGGCGAGGACCGCCCGGATGGTCTGCAAGGCCGGGCCCAAGTCGTCCTCGTCCACGATCGTCTCAACCTCGATGAACGTCCCGTCGATCTCCGGGACCCGCACGAGCGTGGCAAGAAGCCGCCGGCCACGGGCCACGAAGTCATAGTTGCGGCAGCGCTTCTCGAACGCGATGACCGGCACATACCCAAGTCCGCGAAGGATGGCGTGCGCCGCGTCCGCGTCCGCCACGGTCGTCTCGTGCTCGGGCTTGGAACCGGAGACCCCGTCGACCGCGGCATCCTTGAAGGTGAGAACCGTGCGCGTGCTCTCGGCTCCGTGCACCGTGCGGACCCTGAGTTCCTGGTCCGCCTTCTCCAGCGAGCCGTCGAGCCGGTCGTAGTACGTATCCTGGTAGACCTCCACCCGGGCCGTTGCACGCTCGTCGAGCCGCTGCATGACCGCCTCGGGTGCGTGAACGCGAGCCTTCAACTCTGCCTCGATCACGAACCGTTCCCTTCCCCTTCAGACTGTGCGCTCGGCCCCGTCGATGATCGCTTCGAACATGCGCCGGAACCCCCGGTACAGGGGCCCGTGTGGTGTTTCCATCACCTTGTACGTGGCCGACTCGTGTCCTTCCCATCCGGCGTCGAAGGCGCCGACGAACATGGTGGAGTCGGCTCGGATGATCCGCCAAGTAGGCAGCATCCGGTAGCGCCAGACACCGATGTCGCACGTACCGGCCAACTCCCGCAACCGTGCTTCGGCGAGTCGGACGCCGCTTGCCAGGGATTCGGGGGACTCGCCGATCTCGGCAGCCCGACGGGCCAGGGCGTCACTGTCGGGGTCCAGGAGAGCCACCCGGACTCTCAGACCTTTGCCGCCATGCCGACGCGTCAGGCAGGCCCGCAGCAGGCTGTCGTTGAGTCCGATCAGTCCAAGCCCGCGCACGGCGAGAACGTCCAACTGTGCCGCCTCGCGTGTCTGCTGTTGGATCTCTTCCGCTGCCGACCCCTGTGCCGCGTAGACACGAACCACCTCGGGGAAGGCAGCGAGGTCGAAAGCAGGGCCACCCGATCTCTTCTCCCGGCTCGCAGCCAGCCCGAGCAAATGCCGGGCGTCGTCGGGCATGTGACTCCACCCACGACTAAAGGTCGAGGGCTTCCTGGATCGCTGGCTAAGCAGCGTCGCAGAGGACCAGCCCGGCCCTGTGCTGGACGTTCAGC
>NZ_JBEPAP010000073.1:0-46181 GCF_040298665.1 Streptomyces sp. NPDC001508 | reverse complement strand
GGGCGACGACCACACCCTCGTCGTCCGCCTGCACCCCTCACTCGCCACCGGCCCCGCCCGCGGGCTGGGCCTCGCCGAACTGCACCGGCGCGGCGTGGTCGTGGACGCCACGGACGAACCGCACGCCGAGGAGGTGATGCTCGCCGCCGACGCCCTGGTCACCGACTACTCCGCCCTGATGTTCGACTACGCCAACCTCGACCGGCCGATCGTCGTCCACGCCGACGACTGGCCGGCCTACACCGCGAGCCGCGGCGCCTACTTCGACATCACCGCCGAAGCACCCGGCCATGTCTCGCACTCCTACGAGGAGTTGGCCGCGCTGTTCGCCTCCGGGCGCTGGCGGGACGCCGAGTCGGCCCGGCGCCGGGACCGATTCCGCTCCCGCTTCTGCGAGTTCGACGACGGACGGGCCGCCGAACGCGTCGTACGGACGCTGCTGCTCGGCGGGACCATGCCCGAGCCCGATGCCGTCCGGGTGCCCGGCCCGGCCGCCGGCCGCGACCTGCTGGCGTCGACATGAGGGCGCGCACCTGGGTGCTGCTGCTGGCCGCCGTGTTCGCGCTGCTCCAGTTCGCGTGCGTCACCGGCCGGGACACCCCCGACTCGAAGAACTATGTGGCGTACGCGCTGACGCTGGGCGGCGCGGGCAAACGGGAGGCCGCGGCGGCCACCATCGACTGGACCTGCGCGGGCCGGGCCTCGCTCACCCGGCGCGGCCAGAGCGTGGACGTGGTGCGCTTCCACCGGCCGGATCCCACCTCCCGGGTGGTCGCCGAGTGCCGGGCCGACGCACTGGGGCGGGTGGAGCGGCGGCTCGCGGCCGGGCAGACGGACGGGCACATCCCGCCGTTCATGAAGCCCCGGCTCAAGCGGATCTTCGAGGTGCGGCCCGGCTACCCGGTGTTCCTGCTGCCGTTCGTCACGACACTCGGCGTGACCTGGGGCGTGTGGACGGCGAGCGTGCTCGTCGCGGTGGCGGGCGGTGTCCTCGTCTTCCTGATTCTGCGCACCCTGGCGGTGTCCGTGCCGCTCGCGCTGACCGGGCAGGCGCTGTACTACGTCCTGCCCTGCGGCACGACGGCCATGCGGCCGATGACGGAGGGCCTGATGCTGGCGCTGACCCTGGCCGCGGTGTGGGGGTGTGCGCTGGCGCTGACCGGCCGGGTTGGGGCGGGCACGGCCCTGGCCGGCGGCGGGCTGCTCGCGCTGTTCACGGTCAAGCACTCCCAGTCGCTGTTCCTCGGGCTGACCCTGGCCGTCGCGGGAACGACGGTCGTCGTGTTGCGGCGGCGGCGCGGGCGAGCACCGGGGCGCGGGGTCGTGGCGATCACCGTGGTGGGGTGCTGTGCGGCGCTGGGCACCGTGCTGCTGGCGCGGCTGCTGCACTATCCGGCCGAGTCCGAGAGCTTGCAGGACCTGCTCACCGATCACTTCGCCCGGCCGGACCGGGCCCACCCGTGGCCGGAGTTCCTGCATCTTCAGGGCAACTTCTGGCTGGAGTGGGCGCGGCGGCAGGCGGGGCAGCCGCTGTTCGCGGCGGCGCTGGCGGCCGGGCTGTGGGGTGCGCTGCGGCGGCCCGCGTTCGGCTGCTTCCTGCTGGCCGCCGCGGCCACCGGGCTCCTCACCCAGGCGGGCCATCCGGACATCAACATCTGGGGCGAACGGCTGATCGTGCTGGCCTGGCTGCTGCCGGTGGTCGGGGTGCCGCTGCTGCTGGAGCCGGTGCTCCGGCGGACGCTGCCGCTGCCCGCGCAGGGGCCCGGCCGACGGCCGGCTCACTCGATGAGGTGAGCGGCGGCAAAGCCGCTGATCCGGGCGGGAACACTCGGCAAATGCCCCGCCTCGTTCGTGTCCCGGCGCTCCGGTGACCATCGGCGTTCTGGTCCCGCGCCCCGTGCGCGGGGCCACCGCGCCGCCCGCCGGCCGTGTCCGGCGACCGAGCCCCTACCAGCTCTTCGGCCTGCTCCCGGGTGCGCCGGCCGCTGCTGACGCGGCGGCAGCGGGTGCCGGAGGAGGCCGTGGTGGTGGCGTGGAGCCGGGCCACCGGGGAGGTGCTGGCACGGGTCGGTCGGGGGGAGGCGGCGGCGCGGCCGGCCCGGTTCCCCCGGTTCACTCGATGACGAGTTCCACCGGGACGTTGCCGCGGGTGGCGTTGGAGTAGGGGCACACCTGGTGGGCCTGCTCGACCAGCTTGCGGCCGGTGTCCGCGTCGACGGTGTCGGGCAGCTCGATCCGCAGGGTCACCTTCAGGGCGAAGCCCTCGCCCTGCTTGCCGATGCCGACCTCGGCGGTCACCGCGGCATCGCTGACGTCCACCTTGGCCTGGCGGCCGACGACGCCGAGGGCGCCGCCGAAGCAGGCCGCGTAGCCGGCGGCGAAGAGCTGCTCCGGGTTGCTGCCCTGGCCGTTGCCGCCCATCTCCGCCGGCACGGCCAGGGCGAGGTCGATCCGGCCGTCGGAGGAGACGGCGCGGCCCTCGCGGCCGTGGGTGGCGGTGGCGACGGCGGTGTAGAGCGCGTCCATGGAAAACCATCCCTCTTGAAGTCGCGTTCGTGTTCCGGCGGCTCTGGCCCTGCCGCCCTCACGACCACAAGTAGAGCACACAATTAAATTGCACACAACTAAATGGCCTCGCCGGAGCTATCCTGAGGGCATGACCGCCACCGAGACCTCCGTCGCCGAGACGGACTGGCTCCGCCTGGACCGCCAGATCTGCTTCTCCCTGCACGCCGCGTCCCGCGCCTTCAACGGCGTCTACCGGGTGCTCCTCAAGGACCTCGGGCTCACCTACCCGCAGTACCTGGTGATGCTGGTGCTGTGGGAGCGGGGCGACCTGCCCGTCAAGAAGCTGGGCGAACTGCTGCGGCTCGACTCGGGGACGTTGTCGCCCCTGGTCAAGCGGCTGGAGGCGGCCGGTCTCGTGCGGCGGGAGCGCAGCGCGCGCGACGAGCGGTCGGTGGATGTACGGCTGACCGAACAGGGCGCGGCGCTGCGCGAGCGGGCGCTTCGGGTACCGCGCCGCATCGCCGCCGCGACCGGATTCGACCCCGCCGAGATCAACGAGCTACGCGAGCGACTGGACCACCTCACCAGCGCACTGGACACCGCGGTACTGGAGGACCCACCGGCACCCCGATAGCGGGCGTGCGACGGACATGGCACCCCTCCCCGACCCTGTCCACCCCCGCCCAGACCAACGACCGCGCCGGCGACTGGGCCGGCTCACCAACGCCCCGGACGCCGCAGCGCCGGAGGAGCCACCGGCGCCACACCGATAGGGGCACGGACATGGCACCCGCCGCAACCCTGTCCACCCCCGCCCAGACCAGCGACCGCGTCGGCGACTGGGCCGGCTCACCAACGCCCCGGGCGTCGCGATGCCGGTGGGCCCGCCGGCGCCGTCGGCGGGTCGGTGGCGAGCGTGCGACGGACATAGAGCCGTAGCAGCACGCGACCCCGCACCGACTGCTCACGCAACGCGAACTCCTGTGTGACGACGGAGAGTTTGAGTCGGTCGAGGGGGTTGCGCGGGTGGCCGGGGCGCTCCACGGCGTACCGGTCGGCGACGACCCACACCCGGTCGAGCCCCGCGAGCCTGCGCCGCAGGGCCTTCGCGTCCACCTCCGTGCCGTACAGCGTCCCCGACGCGGGCGCCCCCGTCGCGAGGGCCACGTCCCGCACTCCGCGGAACCCCGCCGGATACGCCAGCGCGGTGGCCCGCGCCTGCCCCGGCACGAACAACACCGGGTCGCCCGGACGCAGTTCACGGGCCGCCACGCGCGAGACGGCGGCCAGGTTGTCGGGGCGGTGGTCCGCGGAGCGGTCCGCGCGCAGCAACGGGAGCTGATGGACGAGCGCCACGGCGACGGCGAGTGCGCCGGCGAGGGCGAGCAGCGGTGAGCCGGCCCGCGAGCGCCCCAGCCACCCGGCTCCTACGCGCCCCAGCCACCGGGTCCCCGCGCGCCCCAGCCACCCGGCCGCCCGGTCCGCCCCGGCGGCCACCAGCAGCGGCGCCCCGGCGAGCGCGTACAGCACATAGCGGTCGACGTACAGCGGGGAGAACCGGGAGACCAGCATCAGCGTCACCGGCGGCACCACCGCGAGCGGCAGCGCGACCGCCGCACAGGTGATCTCGCCGCGCTGGCCGAACAGCCGGGTCAGCGCCACCGCCGCGAGCGCCAGACAGGTCCAGTACACCGCGGGCGTCGGCCCCGTGAACGCCCGCAGCAGGGCCTGGGCGCTGTCCAGACCGGGCTGCCGCAACCAGGCGACCTGCGCGGACTGCGCGTGCGAGACGAGCACCATCGGCAGCAGCGCGAGGACGACGGCCCCGGCCGCACCCGCCCAGCGGCCCCACACCCCGCGTGCCACGCGTGCCAGCGCCAGCGTCACGGCGTGGGCGAGCAGCAGCAGGACCGCGAACTCGTGCAGCAGACAGGTGACGCCCAGGACCGCGCCGTACGCCCACCAGACCCGGCCGACCCGCCCCCGCCAGCCGGCCCCGTCCCCGCCCCGCCCGCCGGGTCCGCCCGGACCGGGGGGCTCGCCGACCGCCCGTACGAGCAGCAGCGTCGCGCCCGCGGCGCCGGCCGCGACCAGCGCGTACGAGCGGCCCTCCTGGGCGTAGTGGCCGACCATCGGCGTGACGGCGTACAGCAGCCCGGCCCACAGCCCGACCCGCGGCCTGACCAGCCGGGCGCCGAGCGCGGCGACCAGTGCCGCGGCCGCCGCCGCGCCGCACACCGAGGGCAGCCGCAGCAGCACCTCGCCGGGACGGAGGGCGAGGACGGCATGCATGACCAGGTAGTACAGCCCGTGCACCGCGTCCACGTCGTGCAGCAGCCGCCAGATCTGCGGGACCGAGCGGCGCGCGACCTGGAAGGTGACGGCCTCGTCGCGCCACATGCCGCCGCGGTCCAGCCCCCACAGCCCGAGCACGAGCATGACACTCGCGGGGACGGCCACGACCGCGGCACGACGGACACGGCTCGACGGCCGGATCAGCAGACGCCCGATGTTCACCACGGTCCGATCTCTTGCGATTAGCCAACCTTTGCCGATCAATGGCGGCGTATCGGCATGAATACACCATCCGTGCGGCTTACGCTCCCTGGTGATGAACCGCCGTCAGTTCACCCTCATGTCCCTCGCCGCCCTCTGGCTGACCACCCGCGCGCTGATGCTGTGGCTGCTCGCGCACGACACCGCGCCGCTCCTCGGCCGGGGCGCGGTGGCCCGCGAGGTGTGGCGCCTGTACTTCCACTGGTACGGGCTTCTGTCGCACGGCGCCTTCCCGGCGCACGACACGCTGTGGCAGTACCCGCCGGGCGCGGGCGCGGTGCTGCTGGCACCGGGGCTGCTGCCGGGACTGACGTACTTCCAGGCGTTCGTGGCCCTCACGCTCGCCGCCGACGCGGTGATCGCGCTGGCGCTGGCCCGCGCGGGCACACGGCCGGGCCGCAGCCTGCTCGGGGCGGCGCTGTGGACCGGCGGCCTGCCGCTGCTGCTGCACCTCCCGCTGGCCCGGTACGACATCCAGGTCACCGCCCTCGCCGTCATCTCCCTGCTGTCGCTGTCACGCTCCACACGCGCGTGCGGGACGTTCGCGGCGCTGGGCGCGCTGGTGAAGGTGTGGCCGGTGCTGGTGCTGCTGGGCACCCCCCGGAAGCGGCCGACACGGTCCGCGTGGACGTGGGCCGCCGGGACCGGCGCCGTCGCCCTCGGGCTGTTCGCGCTCCTGTTCGCCGAGCCCCTGTCCTTCCTGCGCCAGCAGAGCGGCCGGGGCGTGCAGATCGAGTCCCTGGGCGGCACGGCCCTCAGCCTGGCCCGGCACGCCGGCTGGTCCGGCCGGGTCCGGTACCGGTACGGCGCGATGGAGTTCACCGGCCCGCACGTCTCCGCGGTCGCCGGGGTCTCCCTCGCGCTCACGGCCGCCGCCTGCTGCGTCCTGCTGCTGTGGCGGGTGCGGGCCCGGCGCTGGAACGAGGCGACCCCGTTCGACGCCGCCCTGTGCGCCGTGCTGCTGTTCACGATCACCAGCCGGGTCATCAGCCCGCAGTACATGGTCTGGCTGCTCGGCCTGGCCGCGGTCTGCCTGACCTCACGGCACACCACCCAGCGCCCGGTCGCTGCGCTGGTGGTGGCGGCGAGCGCGGTCAGCGCCGTGGTGTATCCCACGATGTACGGCGAGGTCATCCACTGCACCTGGACCGGCTCCCTGCTGATGCTGCTGCGCAACGGCCTGCTGGTGGCCGCCGCCGGGCTGTGCCTCGTCCGGCTGTGGCGCGCCACCCGGCCGCTGCCCGCGCCGGCCGCGACCGCCGTCGGCTCCCCGACCGGCCGCGAGCGTGTTCCGCAGCGGGCACTGAGCACCTCCTGAGGAGAGATCACGGACATTCCCCCGACTCCGCGGCCCACGGGGGCGAGCGTCGTCGTCATCGGTTACAACGACGCGGCCCATGTGTCGGACGCGGTCCGGTCCGCACTCGCGCAGGGGCCCGCCGTGCGGCAGGTCGTCGCCGTGGACGACTGCTCCACCGACGGCAGTCCCCAGCTGCTGGCCCGGCTGGCCGCGGGCGATCCCCGGCTGACGGTGGTGCGCCGAACGGTCAACAGCGGGGGCTGCGGCAGCCCCCGCAACGACGGTCTGGACGCGGTGACGTCCCCGTACGTGATGTTCCTGGACAGCGACGACGTACTGCCCGCCGGCGCGGTGGCCGCGCTGCTCGGGGCGGCGACGGAGGCGGGCGCGGAGGTGGCCGGCGGCCTGTGCGTGCGCCGCGAACTGCCGTCCGGACGCGAACGCCCCTGGCAGGAGTCCCTGTACGCGGCGCACGCCGTCGTCGCGGACCCCTCCCTGCGCCCCCGGCTCGTCCACGACACGCTGTGCGTCAACAAGCTCTACCGCACCGGTTTCCTGCGTGAGCACGGCATCCGGTTCCCCGAAGGCCGCTTCCTCTACGAGGACTTCGTGTTCACCGCGCGCGTGCTGGCCGCCGCGCCGCGCGTCGCCCTGGTGCCCGACCCGGTGTACGTGTGGCACGTGCGGCGCGCCGCCGACCGGCTGTCGCTCTCCCTCGACCGGGCGGACATCGGCAACTGGCAGGCGCGCACCCGTGCCTGCGCGCTGGCCCACGACATCCTGCTGGGCGCCGGGCACAAGGACCTGGCACGGGCGGCACGGGCCAAGTTCCTCGACCACGAACTGCGCATGTACGCGGGCGAACTGGAGCTGCGCGACCCGGACTACCGGCGCGCGTGGTGGGCGCACACCCGGGCGCATCTGGAGCAGTACGAGCCGGCCGACTGGGAGCGCGATCCGACCGCGCCCGGCCGACTGCTCGCACGGGTGGTCCTGGCGTCCCCGCGGCCGCGGGACCTGGGCCGCCTCAAGGAGCTGGCCGCCCGTCCGGCCCGGCTGTGCCCGCCGTACGCCCGCGGCCCGGACGGCACGCCCGTCTGGTCCGACGACCTGCCCGGGGTCGGCCTCGCTCCGCTCCTGACCCGGCCCACCCGCCGCCTGCCGCTCGCCGTCGACGCGGAACTGCGTCCACGCGCGCGTACCACCCTGCTGCGGCTGCGTCTGCACGAGCTGTACGGGCGGGTGGCGCGGGCGGGCCCCACCGAGGTGGCGACGGAGTGGCGGTCCCGGGCGGACGGGCGCCCGGCCCAGCGCCGCACCACCGCGTTCACGCCCGCGCCCGACGGCGGTTGGTCGGCCGCGGTGCCGGTCGCGCCGTACGGGCTCGGCGCGGGCACCTGGGATCTGCGGCTGTGCGTCCGCTTCGCCGACGGCGCGCACCGCGACATGACGGCGCACGCGGTCATGGGCGCCGGGCTGCTGCGCCGCCGCGCCCTGCCGAGCGCCCGGCACGGCGTCCTGCTGATCCACCCGTACGCCACCCACTCCGGCGCCCTGGCCCTACGCATCGCACCGGGCGCACGCGGCGCCCTCTCAATCACCCAAGCCCGCCTACACCGCCGACTCCACTGACTCCGCCCCGATAGCGATAGGGGCGCGGGGAACTGCGCGACAAGCCCCAACGCTCCCGCACCCGAACGACGGCCCGCACCCGAAGCGCGCCCCCTAGCTAAGAAAAAGGGGCGCGGGGAACTGCGCAAAAACCGCAACACCGCCGCGGACGAACGCCGGGCCGGGCCAGGAAGCCGGTCACAGCGCCCGCAGGGCCTGCGCGGTGGCACGGGTGAGCGACGCCAGATACCCCTTGGGGAGCTTCGGACTGCGGATGACCACCGACCGCCAGTACAGGGGCCCGGAGATCAGATCGAGCGCCAGTTCACGGTCGACCCCGGACCGGATCTCACCCCGCCGCTCCGCCGCCGAAATGATCGTGCTGGCGACGCTTTCCTGCCCGTCCCGCAGCGCCTTCTGCATGGCCTCGGCGATCTCCGGGTTGCGCGCGGCCTCGGCCTGGAGGTCCGGGATGATCTGCGAGGCCACGGGGTGGCGCAGGGCGCGGGACGTCACCTCGTAGAGCAGCCGCAGATCGCCCTCCAGGGAGCCCGTGTCCGGCGCCGGCAGCCCCATCACCGCGACCGCGGAGACCACATCGAGGACCAGGTGCAGTTTGGACCGCCAGCGGCGGTAGACGGCGGTCTTGCCGACGCCCGCCCGGCGCGCGATGCCCTCGATGGACATCCGGGCGTACCCGACGGACGCGAGTTCCTCGAAGACGGCGGCGCGGATGGCCTCGGTCACGTCCTCGCGCAGGACGGCGGCGCCGGCGGGCGTCCGTCGGCGGGGCCGCGCGCCGGGCTCGTCGGCATTCGTCGTCATGGCGTCCAGCATAGGGCGTTACGACGAAACGGTTGCGTTCCGACGTCCAAACGTCCTACGCTCACGTTGCGACGATACGGTCCCGTCCCGACGTAAGAGAACGTGAAGAGAACTGCAAGGAAACACGGAGGGCCGGACCACCGCCCGGACGCACCACCCCCACCCCCGAGCGAAAGCAGCGGATGTGAGCCAGGTCCTCCACACACCGCCTCCGACGACGGCCCCGGCCGACGACGACCCCGCGGCGCTCGCCGCCCGGTACGGGCTCTCGGTCAGCGGCGCCCGCCCCACCCTGCCCGAGTACATCCGCCAGCTGTGGGCACGGCGCCACTTCATCGCCGCCTTCTCCACCGCCAAGCTCACCGCGCAGTACAGCCAGGCGAAGCTCGGCCAGCTCTGGCAGGTCATGACCCCGCTGCTCAACGCGGCGGTCTACTACTTCATCTTCGGTGTGCTGCTCGGTACCAAGCACGGCGTCCCGGACTACATCCCGTTCCTGGTGACGGGCGTGTTCATCTGGACCTTCACCCAGAGTTCGATCATGTCGGGCACCCGGGCGATCTCCGGCAACCTCGGTCTCGTCCGCGCCCTGCACTTCCCGCGGGCCGCCCTGCCGATCTCCTTCTGTATCCAGCAGCTCCAGCAGCTGCTGTTCTCGATGGCCGCGCTGGTCGTCATCCTGCTGTGCTTCGGCGTGCCCGTCGCGGCCTCCTGGGTGCTTGCGGTGCCCGCGCTGGTCCTGCAGTTCACCTTCAACGCCGGCATGTCGATGATCATGGCGAGGATGGGCGCGAAGACCCCGGACATCGCCCAGCTGATGCCGTTCGTGCTGCGGACCTGGATGTATGTCTCCGGCGTCATGTGGAGCATCGACAAGCTGGCCACCAAGAACGATCTGCCGCGGGCGGTGACCACCCTGCTGGAGGCCAACCCGGCCGCCGTCTACATCGACCTCATGCGGTTCGCGCTGATCGACAGCTTCCACGCGAGCCAGCTGCCCCCGCATGTGTGGGCGGTGGCGGCCGGCTGGTCGCTGCTCGTCGGCGTCGGCGGCTTCATCTACTTCTGGAAGGCTGAGGAGACCTACGGCCGTGGCTGAGAACGTGAACTCCGACATCCCCACCGTCGTCGCCGACCGCGTCGACATCGTCTACCGGGTCAACGGCACCGGCACGGGCCGCGGCACCGCGACCGCCGCGCTCAACCGCATCCTGCGCCGCAAGCAGACCGAGAAGGCGGCCGGCGTGCGCAAGGTGCACGCGGTCAAGAAGGTCTCGTTCGTCGCGTACAAGGGCGAGGCCATCGGGCTGATCGGCACCAACGGCTCCGGCAAGTCGACCCTGCTGAAGGCCGTCGCGGGCCTGCTCCCGGTGGAGAACGGCCACATCTACACCGACGGCCAGCCCTCGCTGCTCGGCGTCAACGCGGCCCTGATGAACGACCTGACGGGCGAGCGCAACATCTTCCTCGGCGGCCTCGCCATGGGCATGTCGCGTGAGCAGATCAAGGACCGCTACCAGGAGATCGTCGACTTCTCCGGCATCAACGAGAAGGGCGACTTCATCACCCTCCCGATGCGCACCTACTCCTCCGGCATGGCGGCCCGGCTGCGCTTCTCCATCGCCGCCGCCAAGGACCACGACGTCCTGCTGATCGACGAGGCGCTGGCGACCGGCGACCGGTCCTTCCAGAAGCGCTCCGAGGCCCGCATCCGCGAGCTGCGCCGGCACGCGGGCACGGTGTTCCTCGTCAGCCACAACAACAAGTCGATCCGCGACACCTGCGAGCGGGTCCTGTGGCTGGAGCGCGGTGAGCTGCGAATGGACGGGCCCACGGAGGAGGTCATGAAGGAGTACGAGGCGTTCACCGGCGACAAGGCCCCGAAGAAACCGGCCAAGGCCGCGCCGAAGCCGCAGAAGAAGGCACCGGTGCCCACACAGGACACAAAGATCGCCCTGCCCTCCTGACCCACGACCGGCGCACCCGCCGGACCCACGGCCGGCGCACCCCCAGGCCCACGGTCGGCGCAACCCCCGGCCCACGACTGGTGCACCTCCCGGCCTACGGCTGGTGCGCCCTCCGACCCACGGCTGGCGCACTTTCCGGCCTACGGCTGGTGCACCTCCCGGCTCCCGGTCGGCGCACCCTCCGATTCACGGCTGGTGCGCCCGCCCGACCCACGACCGACGACCCCCTGGCCCACGACCGGTGCACCTCCCGGCCTACGGCTGGCACAACCCCCGACCCACGACCGGTGCGCCCGCCGGACCCACGGTCGGCGCACCTCCCGGCCTACGGCTGGTGCACCCTCCGATTCACGGCTGGTGCGCCCGCCCGACCCACGACCGACGACCCCCTGGCCCACGACCGGTGCGCCCGCCGACCCACGGCCAGTGCACCTCCCCGCCCACGGTCGGCGCGCCCCCCGACCCACGACCGGTACACCCCCGACCCACGGCCGGCGCAACCCGGGCCGTCTCCTTCTTCCGATCGGTGGCACTATGACCTGAAAGGTGCGGCCTGGAGACGACGAGGCGAAGGAGTCCACCCGATGCCCGAGCTGAGCGTCATCGTCCACGGCCCCGACGCCCGGGGGCACTTGGCCGAACTGCTCGACTCCCTGGCCGCGCGCCCCCTGCCGGACACCGAGGTGATCGTGGCCGCGGTCGGCGACTGGGCCCGTCGGACGGCCGAGGGGCACACCCCCCAGACGGTGGTGGTGCCCCTGCCGGACGGCACGGGCGACGCGGCGGCCCGCGCGGTGGGGGCCGCGCGGGCGACCGGCCGCTGGCTGCACTTCGTGCGCGCCGCGGATGGCCTGCCAGCGGGCGCCGTGCGCACGGTCGCCGAACGCGCCGCCGAACTCCCGGACACCGTGGACGTGCTGCTCCTCGACCATGTCCGCAGCACCTGGCGTACCGCCGGCACCCGCCCGGCGGACGGCCGGCTGCTGGCCCGGGCCGGCCGCGCCGAGTTGGCCCTCGACGACGCCGCGGACCTGCTGCGGCTCACCCCGCTGCTCGGCACCCGCGTACTGCGCGCCGACTTCTGGCGGGCCCACGAGGAACGGCTCACCGCGGGCGACGAGGCGTACACCGCGTACGCCGCCCTGCTGGCCGCGCGCCGCATCGCCTGTCTGAACCAGGTCGGGTACGAGCACCGCGTGCCGCGCCCCGAGAGCCTGCCGCCCGTCACCGCCGAGCAGCGCTACGCCCTCGTGGACCGCTACGAGGCGCTCCTCACCCTCGCCCAGGACCGCCCCGCCACCACCCGCGCGGTCCTCTACGACGTCATGGTCCGCGACCTGCTGCGCACCTTCGCCCGCGAGGACCTGCCGGATCCGGTGGCCCGCGAGTTCTTCCGCCGGGCCTCCCTGGCGGCCGTCCGCCACCGCCCGCCGGGCCACCGCCGCCCGGGCGGCCTCGAAGGCGTACGCCGCGGCCTCCTCGAAGAGGGCGCGTACACCAAGTACCGCGCCTTCCAGGCCGCCAACCGCACCCGCCGGGCGGCCCGGACCGCGGCGCGGACCCACCGGCGCCGGCTGGGCGCGAAACTCCGCGACCAGCAGTACCGCCGGTCCCTCGGCCGCCGGGTGGACCCCGATCTGGCGGTCTTCTCCGCCTACTGGGACCGCGGAGTCGCCTGCAACCCGGCCGCCATCGCCGCCGAACTGGCCCGGCGCGCCCCATGGATCCACCCGGTGTGGGTGGTGACGAAGGACAACGCCCCGCTGCTGCCGCCCGGCACCGACCACGTGGTCCCCGGCACCCGCCGCTACTGGGAGGTGCTGGCCACCGCCAAGTACCTGACCAGCAACGTCAATTTCCCCAACGCGGTGGTCAAACGCCCGGACGCGATCCACCTCCAGACCCACCACGGCACCCCGCTCAAGCGGATGGGCCTGGACCAGATGCGGCACCCGACCGCCGCCCAGGGCATGGACTTCGCCGCCCTGCTCGCCCGCGTCGACAAGTGGGACTACAGCGTCTCGGCCAACAGCCACTCCACCCGGATGTGGGAGCGCGCCTACCCGTCCCGCTACACCTCCCTGGACTACGGCTATCCGCGCAACGACGTCTACTACCGCGCCGGCGCCGCCGACGTCCGCGCGGTCCGCGGCCGCCTCGGCATCGCCCCGGGCCGGACCGCCGTCCTGTACGCCCCCACGCACCGCGACTACGAGGCCGGCTGGACCCCCCGCCTCGACCTCGCCGCCCTCGCCGACCGGCTCGGCGACGACACGGTGCTGCTGGTGCGCGCCCACTACTTCTACGACACGGCCGCCGCCCTGACCGGCCTGCGCCGCACCGGCCGGATCATCGACGTCTCCTCCTACGACCCCGTGGAGGAGCTGTGCCTCGCCGCCGACGCACTCGTCACGGACTACTCGTCGATCATGTTCGACTACGCCAACCTCGACCGCCCGATCGTGATCTACGCCGACGACTGGGAGACCTACGCGACCACCCGCGGGGTCTACTTCGATTTGATGGCCGAGGCCCCCGGCCAGGTGGCCCGCACCCAGGAGGACCTGGCGGAGGTGTTCGCCTCGGGCGCGTGGCGGGACGAGGCCGCGGCGAAGGCGCGCGCCGTCTTCCGGCGCCGCTTCTGCGAGTACGACGACGGGCACGCCGCCGAACGGGTCGTCCGCCGGGTGTTCCTGGGCGAGAACGAGCAGGCGCTGCCCCCGGTGGTCCCGCTGGCGGACCGCACCCCCGCACCGAGCCCCGAGGAGGCAACGGCATGACCCCCGACGTCACGGTGACGGTGATCGTCTACAACGACGCGGCACGGCTGCCGAGAGCGGTGGCCTCGCTGCGCCGGCAGACCCACGCGAACATCGAGATCATCATCAGCGACGACCACTCCACCGACGAGACCCCGTTCGTGGCACGCGCGCTCGCCGCGCAGGACGATCGCATCCGCTGTCTGCGGCTGGACCGCAACAGCGGCGGATGCAGCGCCCCGCGCAACCGGGCCCTGGAGACCGCCCGGGCGCCGTATCTGACGTTCCTGGACAGCGACGACGAACTCCCGCAGGACGCCGTCGAGTTGCTGCTGGCCGCACACCGTGAACGGGAGATCGACTTCGCGATGGGCGCGGTGCGCCGGATACGGGTCGACGGGGGCCGCCGCTCGACATGGATGCCGCACCTGGTCGCCGCACGCCGCACCCTGGAGGGCATCGAGGACGATCCGCGTCTCTTCTTCGAGCACCTGTCGACGAGCAAGATGTACGCCCGGGCGTTCCTGGACCGGCACGACCTGCGCTTCCCCGAGGGCATCCACTACGAGGACCAGCTGTTCTCGGCGCAGGCGTACTGCCTGGCGAAGGCGTTCACGATCATTCCGGAACCGGTGTACCTCTGGTACATAGCGCCGTACGCTGCGGCCGGCTCGGCGTCCATCTCCAACCAGCGGCACAAGCTGGACAACGTCCGCGACCGCATCCATGTGCAGCGGCTCATCGACGCCTTCCTGACGGACAGCGGCCACGCGGCACTGCGGGAGGACAAGGACTACAAGTTCCTCAAACACGACTTCCGGATGTACGCCGGTGATCTGCCCTACCGGGACGAGGACTGGCTGCGGGCCTTCGCGGAGATCACCGTCCCCTACGTCTCGACGCTCGCGCCCGGCGCGTTCGCCCGCCTGCCCCGCCCGGAGCGGGTGGTCCTCCAACTGGTCCGCGAGGGCCGGCTGTCCGAGGCCCGGCTCGCCGCACGCGGACTGGGGCACCCCGTAGCCCCGCGGCGGGTGACGGCGGACCCGGAGGGCGGCACCTACTGGGGCGAGCGGATTCCGACGGCCGCCTGGTCCCGGCGTGAACTGGACGTGAGTGACCTGGAGTTGGACTCCCGCCCGTTCCCGAGCGCCCAGTTCCGGCACGAGATAGTGGAGTTGACGCCCGAACCGGGTGCCGGCCTGAGCCTGCGGATCCGCACTTACGACCCCGGGCTGCGGCTTCCGGTCGGCCCGCAGCGGGCGGCCCTGCTGCTGGCCCCCGGCCGGCGCCGCCTCACGGCCCCGTTCCGGCTCACCCCGGTCCGCCCGGGCGTCTTCGAGGGCCAGGTCCGGCTCGACCTGGCGACGGCCCCCGTCCCGCTGCACGGATTCGCCGGCGTCCGCCACCCGTTGCTGCGCATCGAGCACCAGGGGCTGGCCCATACGTCCCTGCTGCTGGCCCCGCTGTCCTTCCCCGCCCTGACCACCCGCGTCGGCTACCGCTCCGGCGCCGCCCCGCACGACCTCACCGTCGAACCGGAGGGCCGCAACCCCGGCCGGCTACAGATCCGCTGGCGCCCCACGGGCGTGACAAGCCATCTGACCCGCCCACTGCTACACCGGCTGAACCGCCCGCCGGTACGCCGCGCGGCCCGCCTACTGACAACCGCCCTGCACTGACCCCCACACGGCCCCCACCCGCCACCCGGCCTCCCGAAACACTCCCCCGCCCCCGGCATGCCACCCCACCCACCGCACCCACAACTCCGGCCCGACGTGCCCCTCGGCTCGATCGAGACAGCCTCGCCAGGCCCGCACCCGACGTGCCGCTTGGCTCCACGCAACCCGTCCACACTCGCCACCCGGCGTACTCACTCCACCTGACCCACCCCACCCACAGCCCCCGCCCGGCGTGCCCCTCGGCACAAGCGGGACAGCCCCGCCACGCCTGCCGTCCCGCGTGCTTCCTCGCCCGACGCATGGCGTGTGAACCCGGCGTTCAGCGTACGGCGTACAGTGTCTGGCCGGCCGGGCCCTGGGCGACTTTCCGCAGTCCGGGGTCCCGTACCCCGTCGGACGACCGGCCCACCACCCACCGCACCCCGTACTTCCGCACGATCGCGTCGCGCACCCCGTCCGAGGTCCCGGTGGCGAAATAGCGGCGCACGGCCTCGTCCCGCCGGCCGGCGTCGGCCAGGAACACATCCGGGTATCCGGGCGCGACCGTGTACGCCCCGTACGCCGGGATCTGCCGCGCCGGAAAGGTGCGCGCCATGACCACATCCCCGTACTTCACCCAGGGGGTGATCCACCGGTAACCCGCCCAGGGCGCCCGGTACTTCGCCGCGATCACCCCGGGCAGCGCGGCCCGCCCCACCACGTACCCCACGGTGCCCACCTGGGCCCAGGCCCCCACCAGCAGTACGACGCCGAGCCCGCACGCCCATGCCGTCCGCAGCGCCCGCCGCCCGGCCGAGACCGCTTCGAGGGCGGCCGCGAGCTGCGCCGGGATCAGCGCCGCCGGCAGCGCCCGGCCCCACGAGTAGTGCCCGCTCACCCCGCCCGCCGCGAACACCACCGCCCCCAGCACGAAGAAGATCACCAGGGGGTCCCACCGGTCCCGCCACCCGCGCAGCCCCAGCGCCACAAGACCGAGCGGCACCAGTCCGAACCGGCCCGGCAGATGCTGGTAGAGCGGCCGGTGCACGGCCTCCAGATCCGCACCGGCCGAGAACAGCGCGAAGAAGTCGTAGTACGGCCACGCCCACAGCACCGCCAGCCCCAGCAGCAGCCCCGCGCCCAGCCGCAACAGCGCCTGCCGGCCCGGCCGCGCGGCGACGACCGCGGCAAGCGCCCCGAGCGACGCCACGACCCCGGAGAACTGGTGGACCAGCAGGATCAGCGCCCACAGCGCCCCGAGCCCCAGCCATGTCCGCCACCCGGCGTCCGCGCGCAGCGCCCGCGTCAGCCACGCCCAGAAGTGGAAGGACAGCCCGAGCGCGAACACGCTCGGATAGGAAACCGTCAGCGCGAGGGAGTTCAGCCCGAGAAAGCCGCTCCAGTTGAGCGGCAGCGGCCCCCACAGGAACAGCAGACACAGCACCGCGAGCGCGGGCGCCGCCGGATGGCCGCTCAGCGTGCGCACATACCGCCACACCCCCGTGACCAGCAGGGCAAGTCCGGTGAGCGCACCGATGCGCAGCACGACGAACACCGACAGCCCAGTGGCCTTGGCGATGACGCCCAGCACCAGCGTCCACGGCGAGTAGTAGGGGCTCGGCGTGTCCGCGTCGACCAGCGGATTGCCGGGGTGCAGCAGACTGTGCCTGAGCCGTTCCACGGTCGCCGCGTGCATGCCGAGATCGCCCGCCCAGGGCAGGCGGACGATCACGAGGAGCAGCAGGACGAGGACGAGCGCGGCGGCGGCCCCCGGCAGGGCCCGGCCGGCCGTCACCGTACCGGCGTCAGACCGCGCGGCGCGCATCCTGCTGGAACACCCAGGTGCGGTACACGAGGAAACGGAAGGCGGAGGCGAGGACGATCGACAGCGCCTTGACGGCATTGGATTCGAACGGGCCGTGCAGCCCGAGGCCGTGATATCCGAACCAGAACAGGCCGCTTTCCATGACCACACCGAGCCCGCTGAAAACGAAGAACAGTACGATTTGCCGACGGGTGCGCCGCGTCCGGTCCCGATAGGTGAAAAAGCGGAAGCCGATGTAATTCGTGGCCATGGCGATACAGCTGGCCAGCACCGTCGCGGTCATCGCCGGCCAACGCAGGCCGTGCAGCAGCAGATTGAAGACCAGGAAATTGACCAGGACACCGCTGCCGCCGACGATCCCGAATTTCACGACTTCCAGTACGACGCGCGCGACCGGCCGGGCGGGGGCGGCGGGCAGGGCCGGGGCCGGAGGGGCTTCGGTGAGATTCACTGTCACACCGCAGACCATATCCGACACATCCCGATTAGCAGGAAACGGTAAATTCACTGCTCGGTTTTGACCAGGTGTCGGCAAGAAAACGGGGCGCCCCGGGCCGTGTACGGTCCGGGGCGCCCTGTGCGCCGTACGGCGGTGCGGGCCGCGCCGCCTACGAGTGCGTGCGCAGCAGCGTCCGCATCGTCCGCATCGCCACCGACAGGTTGGCCAGGTCGAAGGAGTCCGAGCCGCGGATCTCCTCCAGGGTGGTGCGGGCCCGGCTCAGGATCGCCGAGTTCTTCTGCTCCCAGGCCTTGAACCGCTGCTCGGGCGTCGAGGTGCCGTTGCCGACGGCCAGGACGTCCGCGGTGAGCGCGGCGTGCGCCGCGTACAGGTCCTCGCGGATGGAGGCGCGGGCCATGGACTGCCAGCGGTCCGCGCGGGGCAGTTCGATGATCCGGTCCATCAGCTGGGTGATGGCGAGGCGGTCGGCGAGGTCGTAGTACACCTCGGCGACATCCAGCGGCTTGCGGCCCATGCGGTCGGCCACGGAGACGATGTCCAGCGTCGGGAACGCGGAGGAGAACCCGGCCACGCGGGTCGCCAGTTCGTCGGGGACGCCGGCGCCGGTCAGCTCGTCGTAGATGTGCTGGTACCACTCCAGGTCCGCGCCGCGCAGCAGCTTCGGCAGCTGCTGCCAGACCTGCTCGACCCGCTCGGCGAAGAAGGCGACGGTCTCGGCGAGTTCCAGCGGCTGCGGCCGGTTGTTCAGCAGCCAGCGCGTGCCGCGCTCGACGAGGCGGCGCGAGTGCAGCCGGATCCGGGTCTGCACGGCCGCCTCGACCTTGTTGTCCAGGTCTTCCACCGCGTCCCACACCGGCGCCGAACGGAAGATCGTGCGGGCCGCGGTCTGCGCCCGGACGATCTCCTCCAGCGAGGCGCCGGTCTCCTCGCGCAGCCGGTGCAGATAGGTCGTACCGCCCGTGTTCACCGTGTCGTTGACCAGCACGGTCGTGGTGATCTCACGGCGCAGCGGGTGGCTGCCGATCCGCTCCGGGAACCGGTCGCGCAGCGCCTTCGGGAAGTAGGTGTCCAGCAGGCCGCGCAGATACGGGTCGTCCGGCAGCGAGGTGTGCAGCAGCTCCTCGGCGACCGTGATCTTCGTGTACGCCAGCAGGACGGCCGTCTCCGGGCTCGTCAGGCCCTGTCCCTGGCCCAGCCGCTCGCGGATCTGCCGGTCGGTCGGCAGGAACTCCAGCGCCCGGTCCAGATGGCCCGCGCGCACCAGATGGCGGATGAACCGCTGCTGGGCGTGGAGCATGTCCTTGGACTGGGCCAGCGCGTTGGCGATCGCCGTGTTCTGCGCGTAGTTGTTGCGCAGCACCAGGGCGCCGACCTCGTCGGTCATCTCGGCGAGCAGCTTGTTGCGCTGCTTGACCGTCATGTCGCCGTCCGTGACCAGGCCGTTGAGCAGGATCTTGATGTTCACCTCGTGGTCCGAGGTGTCCACACCGGCGCTGTTGTCGATCGCGTCGGTGTTGATCTTTCCGCCGTGCGCGGCGAACTCGATGCGGCCCAGCTGGGTCAGGCCCAGGTTGCCGCCCTCGCCGACGACCTTGACCCGCAGATCCTGGCCGTCCACGCGGATGGCGTCGTTGGCCTTGTCGCCGACGTCACCGTTGGACTCGCCGCTCGACTTGACGTATGTGCCGATGCCACCGTTCCACAGCAGGTCGACCGGCGCCTTCAGGACCGCCTTCATCAGGTCGGCCGGGGTCAGCTTGGAGACGCCGGGCTCGATGCCCAGGGCCTCGCGGATGTGCGCGTTCACCGGGATCGCCTTCGCGGTACGGGGGAAGATCCCGCCGCCCGCCGACAGCAGCCCGGTGTTGTAGTCGGCCCAGCTGGAACGGGGCAGCTCGAACAGCCGGCGGCGCTCGGCGTAGGAGACGGCCGCGTCCGGCTCCGGGTCGATGAAGATGTGCCGGTGGTCGAAGGCGGCGACCAGCCGGATGTGCTCGCTCAGCAGCATGCCGTTGCCGAACACGTCGCCGGACATGTCGCCGACGCCGACGACCGTGAAGTCCTCCGCCTGCGTGTTGACGTCCAGCTCGCGGAAGTGCCGTTTCACCGACTCCCAGGCGCCGCGGGCGGTGATGCCCATGCCCTTGTGGTCGTAGCCCGCGCTGCCGCCGGAGGCGAAGGCGTCACCGAGCCAGAAGTGGTAGGACTGGGCGACCTCGTTGGCGATGTCGGAGAACGTCGCCGTGCCCTTGTCGGCCGCGACCACCAGATAGGTGTCGTCCCCGTCGTGCCGCACGACGTCCTCCGGCGGCACGACCTCGCCGGCGACCATGTTGTCGGTGATGTCGAGCAGCGCCGAGATGAACGTCTTGTAGCTGGCGATGCCCTCGGCCAGCCACGCGTCCCGGTCCACGCTCGGGTCCGGCAGCTGCTTGGCGACGAAGCCGCCCTTGGCGCCCACCGGCACGATGACGGTGTTCTTCACCATCTGCGCCTTGACCAGGCCGAGGATCTCGGTGCGGAAGTCCTCACGCCGGTCGGACCAGCGCAGACCACCGCGCGCGACCTTGCCGAAACGCAGATGCACGCCCTCGACGCGCGGCGAGTACACCCAGATCTCGTACGCCGGGCGCGGCGCCGGCAGATCCGGGATGGCCTGCGGGTCGAACTTCATGGACACGTAGTCGTGCGGCCGGCCACGGCCCGCGTCCTGGAAGAAGTTGGTGCGCAGCGTCGCCTTGATGACGGTGAGGAAGGAGCGCAGGATGCGGTCCTCGTCGAGGCTGGCCACCTGGTCGAGGGCGGCCTCGACCTCTTCGAGCAGGGCATCGACCAGTTCGTGCCCGGCGCGCTGGCGCTCCGGCGCCATCCGCGCCTCGAAGAGCGAGACGAGCAGCCGGGTGGTGTGGACGTTCATTCGGAGGGTGTCCTCCATGTAGTCCTGGCTGAAGGTGGAGCCGGCCTGCCGCAGATACTTGGCGTACGCGCGCAGCACCGTCGCCTGCCGCCAGGTCAGTCCGGCGCCGAGCACGAGGGCGTTGAAGCCGTCGTTCTCCGCCTTGCCCGTCCAGGTCGCGGCGAACGCGTCCTGGAAGCGCTCGCGGCCGTCGTCGCCCAGGTAGTCGCCGTTGACACCGCCCGGGGACTTGGGGATGCGCAGGCCGAAGTCGTAGATCCAGGAGGCGGTACGGTCCGTGCAGCGCAGCTCATAGGGCCGCTCGTCGATGACGTCGACGCCGAGCCGGTTGAGGACCGGCAGCACCGCGGACAGCGAGATCGCGGCGCCCTTGCGGTAGATCTTGAACCGGCGCTCGTCGGGTGCGGCCCCGACCGGCTCGTAGAGGCTGAGCGAGAAGTCGTTGCCCGCCTCGTCGCTCAGCCGCTCCAGGTGGACCAGGTCGGCGACCGCCGCGCGTGGGGGATGATCGGCCTTGTAGCCCTCGGGGAAGGCGTTGTTGTAGCGGCGCAGCAGCTCGGCGGCGCGCTCCTCGCCGCACTCGGCGTTCAGCGCCTCGGCGAACCCGTCGGCCCAGGAGCGGGCGGCCTCGACCAGCCGGGCCTCGATCCGCTCCCGGTCCGTGTACGACAGCTCGGGCAGCTCGGTGCCCGGCGGGACCCGGACGACGAAGTGCAGCCTGGAGAGAATCGATTCGGTGTTCCAGGCGGTGAAGTCGACGCTGGTGCCGCCCAGCTCCTCCTTGAGGATGTCGATGATCCGCAGCCGGACGCCGGTGGTGTAGCGGTCGCGGGGCAGATAGACCAGCGCGGAGTAGTAGCGCCCGTACTCGTCCTGGCGGAGGTAGAGGCGCAGCCGCCGGCGTTCCTGCAGATACAGCACGGAGGTGGCGATGGAGCGCAGCTCGTCGACGGGCGTCTGGAACAGCTCGTCGCGCGGGTAGGTCTCCAGGATCTGCAGCAGGTCGCGTCCGTCGTGGCTGTTGGGCGAGAACCCGGCGCCCTTGAGCACCTCGTCCACCTTGCGCCGGATGACGGGCACGCGGCGCACCGACTCGGTGTAGGCGGCCGAGGAGAACAGGCCCAGGAAGCGGCGCTCGCCCACGACATTGCCGGCCTTGTCGAATTTCTTGACGCCGACGTAGTCGAGGTACGACGGCCGGTGCACCGTGGCCCGGCTGTTGGCCTTGGTCAGCACCAGCAGCTTGTGTTCGCGGGCCTTGGCCCGGGCGTCGGCCGGAAGCCGCTCGAAGGACGGGCTGACCGGATGGCCCTCCTCGGCGGAGTGATGCGGGTCGGAGCGCAGGATGCCGAGTCCGGTGCCGGGCACGGCGGCCAGGGAGTCGTCCCCGTGCAGCTGATACTCGCGATAGCCGAGGAAGGTGAAGTGATCGGCGGCCAGCCAGCGCAGCAGCTCGCGGGCCTCCTGCGCCTCGGGTCCGGGCAGATCGGCGGGCACCGGCTCCTCGGTCAGGCCCTCGGCGATGCGCAGCGCCGCTTCCCGCATCTTCTCCCAGTCCTCGACGGCCTCACGGGCGTCGGACAGGACGCGCAGCAGATCGGCGGTGATCTGCTTCAGATCGGCGCGGTCGGTCTCACGGTCGATCTCGACGTGGATCCAGGACTCGATGTGCGCGTCGTGCGGGAGGTCGCCGGTGGGCGGTTCGGCCAGGACCTCGATGAGCTTGCCCGTGAGGTCCCGCCGGACGACGAACTGCGGGTGGATGACGACATGGATGCCGCGCCCCTGCCGGGTCAGCTCATTGGTGACGGAGTCGACGAGGAAGGGCATGTCGTCGGTGACGACTTCCACGACGGTGTGGCTGCAGGTCCACCCGTTCTCCTCGACGGTGGGGGTGTGGACCCGGACGTTGGCCGTGCCCTGCGGGCGGTTCTCGGCCAGCCGGTGGTGGGAGACCGCGGCTCCGAAGACATCGACCGGGTCGCGGTCGCCGAGGTCCTCCGGGGCGGTGTGCAGGTAGTAGCGCTGGAGGAAAGCGAGCACGGACTCATGGTCCAAGATGCCCTCGTCCGTCGTCCCGGTCGGTAGGTGCCCCCCGACCGGACTGTTCTCAGCTACCCGGGCGGCCCGTTCGAGCAGCTCGGCCTTGGCTTCGTCCAGCTTGGTCTGCATTGTCCTCTGGCTCCTGTCGCGCGCCGTTGCGTGACGTAGAAGGAAGTACGGTCTCTTCCCCTCCGGCGTAACGCCACAGCCCGGGGTGTCCGGTTGTCTCCGACGCTATGCCGCAAGGTGAGATGAAGGGGGGGTATTCGGCCAATATCCACGCACCCGACGGGTGTGACGCTGCTCTCCATCGCGTCGTGACCGGGGATGTGCGTGGGGCCTTGGGGGTCCTTGCGCCCCGCTCCCGCCCACGAGGACCAGCGACCGCCACCCGGTCACGGATGTCGTCCGTGCTCTTCGGGCGCAGGGCAGGGGCGACAACGGTGCCCCCGCGAACTATCGCGCTGATCACGCCACAAGGCTATCGCTCCTCACCCCGGGCTCGTCATGAGCCGTATGTGTACAAAACCGAGCGCCAAACTTTGACGTTCTGCACAGCCCCGAACCGGTCACCACCGACGTATCCACCCACCCACCGCACGCCCCACCACCACGCGCCGCCGCCCCTGTCCACCCACCCCCGCGCCGCGCCGTCCCCGCCCCACCCCCGCGCCGCGCCGTCCCCGCCCCACCCCCGCGCCGCGCCGTCCCCGCCCCACCCCCGCGCCGCGCCGTCCCCGCCCCGTCCCCGCGCCGCCGCTCCGGTCTCGCGCCGTGCCGCCCCCGCGGCCAGGAAACTGGCAGGACCCCTTGTCGGCGCGGCACGCTGGAGGCACGTTGACCAGGAACAGCGCGCCGCCACCCACGGAAAGCGCACCGCCCACGGGGCCGGCGCACACCCGAGAGGAGCCGCCCGCCATGCCCCCGAAGATCCTCATCGTGACCGGCGACGCAGCGGAGTCACTGGAGGTCCTGTACCCCTACCAGCGCCTCCGCGAGGAGGGCTACGACGTCGACATCGCGGCCCCCAGCCGTAAGAAGCTCCAGTTCGTCGTGCACGACTTCGAACCCGGCTTCGACACCTACACCGAGAAGCCCGGCTACACCTGGCCCGCAGACCTGGCCTTCGCCGACGTCGCCCCCGGCCAGTACGCGGCCCTCGTCATCCCCGGCGGCCGGGCACCCGAATACCTCCGCAACGACCCCGAACTCCGCAAGATCCTCAAGTCGTTCTTCGACGCCGACAAGCCCGTCGCCCAGATCTGCCACGGCCCCCTGCTGACCGCCGCGATCGACACCCTCCGCGGCAGGCGCGTCACCGCCTACCCCGCGCTGGAACTCGACATGCAGGCGGCCGGGGCCACCTTCCAGGACGCCGAAACGGTCGTGGACGGCACCCTGGTCTCGGCCCGCGCCTGGCCGGATCACTCCTCCTGGATGCGCGAGTTCCTGACCGTACTGCGCGCGAAGGCTCCGGTGAGCTGAGCCCCCGCCGCAAACCCGCCGCGGACGCGGACCCGCACGGCTCAGGCCGCCAGCCGCTCCGCCTCCGCCACGGCCTGGTCCAGCGTGTCCACCACGGGCACGCCCATGGCCTCCAGGCTGTCGCGACTGTGCGAGCCCCCGGTGTACAGCACGGCCCGCGCCCCCACGTGCCGCGCCGCCACCGCGTCGTCGGCGGCGTCCCCGATCACCACCGTGCGCTCCGGGTCCACACCGGTCAGCGCCTCCAGGTGCCGCACCATGTGCTCCGCCTTGCTGCCCCCGGACGGGCCGGTCCGCCCCTCGACCCGTATGAAGTGCGTCTCGATCCCGAACCCGCGCACCAGCGGTATCAGTTCATCGTGCCCGTACATGCTCAGCAGCGACTGGCTGCGGCCCGCAGACCGCCACAGCGTCAGCAGTTCCGCCGCCCCTTCGGTGAGCGAGCACCGGACCCGGTGCTCGCTGTAGTGCTGATGGAAGACCACGTCCATGGCCTCCCACTCCGCCTCGGTCGGCAGCCGTCCCATCAGCCGCTCATAGAACTTCGGCACCGGAACGCAGTACATCGCCCGGTACTGCTCCAGCGTGATCGGTGCGAGCCCCAGCTCGGCGGCAGCGGCGTTCGTCGCCCCGATGATCGCCTCGTTGTCGTGGAACAGCGTCCCGTTCCAGTCCCACACGATGTGGGCGCTTGCGTGCATCCCCATGCCGAAGAACGTACCCGCCGCCACTGACAATCGGGCGAACAGCGAGGTCACAGCCGGATACGGCGCGCTACGCGAGGTGTACGAGGGCGGGGATCTCCTGTGTCGCGTACCAGAGCAGCTCGTGGTCCTCGGCCCCGTCCACGACGAACTGCGCGTCGTCGTCGCCGTCGTCCGCCGCCGGGAGCGCCGTGACCGCCGCGGCGACGTCATCCTCCGCGTCGGCCGCGTCGGCGTGCACCGCCGCGGCCTTGGCCAGCGGCACAGGACCGGTCACCCGCACCTCGCCCAGCGCGGCCGGATCGAGCCCGCGGTCCGGGTCGGGCATCGCGGCGCCGTCGGGCACGTCGACGGCGACCACGACCCGGCGGCGCGGCGCGTCCGGGTCCGCCGCCAGCCGCCGCAGCGAGGCCAGCGCGGCCCGGTTCAGCGCCGCGTACTCCAGCTCCTCGATGTCGTCGGAGAGATACCACTCGCGCAGCGCGGGCGTGACGGCGTACGCGACGAGCGGTTCGGTCCCCAGCTCGCCCGTCCTGTGCGCCTCGGCGAGACCGGGGAGGGTCAGGGGGACGTAGACGCGCATGGCTGGCCGCTCTTTTCGTGGTCAAAGGCTCCGCTGGGGCCCGGCGAGGGCGGTCCCGCGCTCCCGGACGGCCTTCAGGATACGTGCGGGCGTCCCCTTTCGGGTCCCCGCCCGGCCCCGCGGACCCGTCCACCCGGCGCCCACAGGGTCACTCGGCCCCGGCCTGAAATTTGCCGGGTTTTCGCCCCTTTGCTCACTCGGATAGGTGAATTCCGCACGCCCTCGACACGGACCCGCGCTTCCTTGCCCGGGCCGCCCACGGCCCCGTACAAGATCCCCACCAGCAAGTTACCGCCCGGTATCACCAGACCCGCCGAACGGGGACCCCATGAACAAGGTCATGACCAGGACCGCCCAACGCCGCCCGGGCACCCGCCCGCCGGGCCGCCGCGACCCCCGCCGCCCCGGCACCATCCCGCCCCGCAATCCCACGCCCCGCACTCCCACGACGCATACCCCCGCGCCCCGTACGACCCACCACACGGCGACGCCCGGCTCCGTCCCGCGCGCCGCCGTACCCGACGTCCCCGCGGGTCCTGCGGCCCCCGGCGCGCCCCTGCTCCCGCGTCCCACGGACCTCTTCGCCGACCGGCTGCTCGCCGTGCTGAGCGGTCAGCGCCCCGTCCACTGGATGCTCCGGCACACCGCCGGGCGCGCCTACGACGAGCTGGCCCGGCTCGCCGAGCGAGGGCCCCTGCGCACCCGTGGCACCCGCCCGGTCGTCCGGGACATCGGCTACTACGTCCCCCGCCGGGGCGCCATCGAGGCGTTCGCCCGCATCGGCGCCGGCGACCAACTGCGCGCCATGGCGTTCCGCCTGGAACAGGGCCAGGACCTGCGCTGGCGCTGCACGGCGGTGGAACTGGGCGGCCCCCGCGCCCCGCACACCGACGACTGAGCGCCCCGCTGGACATATCCGGACGTATCCCGGCGGGCGGCTGCGCACCGCGACGGGCACCGCGGAAACGCCGACGGGCCCGCCCGTCCGAGGACGAACCGGCCCGTCGGGACGCTACGGCGCCTTGGGCACCGTCACTTCTTGCGGCGTCGGCCGCCCTTGGCCTGCCGGCGACGCTCGGCCCGCGTCAGACCGTCGGACTCGGAGCGCACCGGCTCGTCCTCGTCATAGATGAAGTCGCCCTCGACGATGCCGCCCTCGCCGTCCACGGTCGCGGCGGAGAAGTGCAGGCCGCGGCGCTGCGGGGCGTCGAGCCCCTTGGCGCGGATCTCCGGGCGGGAGCCCGCCTGGGCCGGCACCGCGTCCTGGACGCCCTCGGCCACCGGCTGGGCGTCCTCGACCGGAACCTCCTCGACCTGCTGCTCGACCTGGACCTCCAGGTTGAACAGGTAGCCGACGGACTCCTCCTTGATGCCCTCCATCATCGCGGTGAACATGTCGAAGCCCTCGCGCTGGTACTCGACCAGTGGGTCCTTCTGCGCCATCGCGCGCAGGCCGATGCCCTCCTGGAGGTAGTCCATCTCGTAGAGGTGCTCGCGCCACTTGCGGTCGAGGACCGACAGCACGACCCGGCGCTCCAGCTCACGCATGATCTCGGAGCCGAGCTGCGCCTCGCGCGCCTCGTACTGCTCGTTGATGTCGTCCTTGATGGACTCGGCGATGAACTCGGCGGTCAGCCCGGCCCGGTCGCCGGCCGCCTCCTCCAGCTCGTCGATGCTGACCTTCACCGGGTAGAGCTGCTTGAAGGCGCCCCACAGCCGGTCCAGGTCCCAGTCCTCGGGGAAGCCCTCGGCGGTCTCCGCTCCTACGTAGGCGTCGATCGTGTCGTCCATGAAGTGCTGCACCTGCTCGCGCAGGTCCTCGCCCTCCAGGACACGGCGCCGCTCGCCGTAGATGACCTCACGCTGGCGGTTGAGGACCTCGTCGTACTTCAGGACGTTCTTACGGGTCTCGAAGTTCTGCTGCTCGACCTGCGACTGGGCCGACGCGATCGCGCGCGTGACCATCTTGTTCTCGATCGGCACATCGTCGGGCACGTTCGCCATCGACATCACGCGCTCGACCATCTGGGCCTTGAACAGACGCATCAGGTCGTCGCCGAGGGACAGATAGAAGCGGGACTCGCCCGGGTCGCCCTGACGGCCGCTACGGCCGCGCAACTGGTTGTCGATACGGCGGGACTCGTGCCGCTCGGTGCCCAGCACATAGAGGCCGCCGATCTCCTCGACCTCGTCCTTCTCGGCCTTGACGGCCTGCTCGGCCTTGGCCAGGGCGGTGGGCAGCGCGGCCGCCCACTCCTCGATGTGCTCCTCGGGGTCGAGGCCGCGCTGCCGCAGCTCCGCCTCGGCCAGGTCCTCGGGGTTGCCGCCGAGCTTGATGTCCGTACCACGGCCGGCCATGTTCGTAGCCACGGTGACGGCGCCCTTGCGGCCGGCCTGGGCGACGATGGTGGCCTCGCGGTCGTGCTGCTTCGCGTTCAGCACCTCATGCTGGATGCCGCGCTTGCTGAGCTGCTGCGAGAGGTACTCCGACTTCTCGACGGACGTCGTGCCGACAAGGATCGGCTGGCCCTTCTCGTGCTTCTCGGCGATGTCGTCCACGACCGCCTCGAACTTGGCCACCTCGGTGCGGTAGATCAGGTCCGACTGGTCATTGCGGACCATCGGCCTGTTGGTCGGGATCGGGACCACTCCGAGCTTGTAGATCTGGTGGAACTCGGCGGCCTCGGTCATCGCCGTACCGGTCATGCCGGAGAGCTTCTTGTAGAGGCGGAAGAAGTTCTGCAGGGTGATCGTGGCGAGCGTCTGGTTCTCGTCCTTGATGTCCACCCCTTCCTTCGCCTCGATCGCCTGGTGCATGCCCTCGTTGTAGCGGCGGCCGGCGAGGATACGGCCGGTGTGCTCGTCGACGATCATGACTTCGCCGTCGATGACGACGTAGTCCTTGTCCTTCTTGAACAGTTCCTTCGCCTTGATGGCGTTGTTCAGGTAGCCGACGAGCGGGGTGTTCACCGACTCGTAGAGGTTGTCGATGCCCAGCCAGTCCTCGACCTTGGAGACGCCGGGCTCATGGATGGCGACCGTGCGCTTCTTCTCGTCGACGTCGTAGTCGCCGGTCTCCTCGACGCCCTTGAGGGGGTTGCCCGCGTCGCCGCGCTTGAGGCGCGTGACCAGCTTGGCGAAGTCGCCGTACCACTTGGTGGCCTGGTCGGCCGGGCCGGAGATGATCAGCGGTGTACGGGCCTCGTCGATGAGGATGGAGTCGACCTCGTCCACGATGGCGAAGTTGTGGCCGCGCTGGACCAGCTCGTCCTTGGCCCACGCCATGTTGTCGCGCAGATAGTCGAAGCCGAACTCGTTGTTCGTGCCGTACGTGATGTCGCAGGCGTACTGCTCGCGGCGCTGGGCCGGCGTCATGTTGGCCAGGATGCAGCCGACGTTCAGACCGAGGAACTTGTGGACGCGCCCCATCATCTCGGAGTCACGCTCGGCCAGGTAGTCGTTGACCGTGATGAGGTGGACGCCGGCTCCGGAGAGGGCGTTGAGGTACGCGGGCAGCGTGCCGACGAGCGTCTTGCCCTCACCGGTCTTCATCTCGGCCACATAGCCGAGGTGGAGGGCGGCGCCACCCATCAGCTGCACGTCGTAGTGCCGCTGGCCGAGGACGCGCTTGGCGGCCTCGCGCACCGTGGCGAACGCCTCGGGGAGCAGATCGTCCAGGGGTTCCCCGTCGGCGTACCGCTGCTTGTATTCATCGGTGAGGGCCCGCAGCTCGGCGTCGGAGAGGTCGATGAAGTCCTCTTCGATGGAGTTGACCTGGTCCGCGATGCGGTGCAGCTTGCGCAGGATCTTGCCTTCGCCTGCACGCATGATCTTCGAGAGGACGGACACGGGGGCTGGTCTCCTTGCCGGTCGGGCCTGGGACGGTCGGTTTCCGTTTGACGTACTGAGCAACGGCCATCGTATGCGAGGACCCGGCCACGCCGGGAGGCCCGGCGGGGCTACGGTCGGCCGCTGCTGACCGGCCGCTGCTTTCACAGGCTCTTTTCATAGAGGACAACGGCCGGGAGGTGCGGATAGTGCCGCATCCGGCCGGGGATTTGCGCGAACTGTGATCACCTGCTCACCCACGGCAACCACGACACCCTCGGCGAACGGACCCACCGCACAAGCCGCCGCGAAGGCGCCCGCGCGCGCCACAGGGACGGTGCGCGACCACGCGCCACAGGGATGGCGCGGGCGCGGGCGCCCGAGCAGAATCTGCCGATGGACCCCGTCACCCTCACCACCGACCGGCTCGTCCTGCGCTCCCCCGGTCCGCCCGACACCGACGCGGTGCTCGCCGCCGCGCAGGACCCCGACCTACAGCGCTGGATCTCCCAGTTCCCCTCGCCCTACCTGCCCGAGCACGCCCGCGGCTTCACCGAACGGACAGTGCCCGACGGCTGGGCGAACGACTCGATGTTCACCTTCGGCCTCTTCCCTGCCGAAGGTGAACTGGCGGGCATGCTCGCCCTGACGATGCGCGCCCTGGGTGTCGCCGAGGTGGGTTTCTGGGCCGCGAAGGAACACCGCGGCCGGGGCTATGTCACCGAGGCCACCCTCGCCGTCGCCCGCTGGGCCTTCACCCGCCTGGCCATCGACCGCCTGGAGTGGCGTGCGGAGGTCGGCAACCACGCCTCACGCGCGGTCGCCGAGCGGGCCGGTTTCACCGTCGAGGGCACGCTGCGCTCGGCGACGAACAACAAGGGCGTACGCCGGGACTGCTGGGTGGGCTCGCTGCTCCCGTCCGACCTGGGCCTGCCGTCGGCCGCGCCCTACCTGCCCGCTCCGCAACGGACCCGTCGGTAGCCGACCCTCGCACGGCACCCCCCTGCCCACCCCCTGTCCACGGACCCGCCCGCTCGGCCCGCCGCTCCCGGCGTGCCCCTGGATGCGGCCCGCCCCCGTCCCGGGCCCACTGTCAGACCCACCCCATACGCTGCGAACCCATGACGACCCTTCCGCGCCCCGCCACCGACCTCTCGGCCGACGAAGCCCGCCGTATCGCCCTGCGGGCCCAGGGCTTCCTCGGCACTCCCGACCGCCGGGCCGGGGTCCGCGGTGTCCTCCGCCATCTCGGCGCGGTCCAGCTCGACACCATCTCGGTCCTCGCCCGCTCGCACGAGCTGATCCCCTACGCGCGCCTCGGCGCGGTGGGCCGCAGGACCGTCGAGGACGCCTACTGGACGGACACGCACGCATTCGAGTACTGGTCCCACGCCGCCTGCATCCTCCCCGTGGAGGAGTGGCCCCACTTCGCCTTCCGCCGCCGCGCCTACCGCAACCGCCCGCACTGGAACCACGAACTGCCCGACGGCACCTACGACCAGGTCATCAAACAGATCCGTGCCGAAGGCCCGCTCACGGCCACGGAGTTGGGCGGCGCGAAGCGCACCAGCGAGTGGTGGGACTGGTCCGGCTCCAAGGTCGCCGTCGAACGCGCGCTGATGTACGGGGAGGTCGTGTGCGTGGCGCGCCGCGGCTGGAAGCGGGTGTACGACCTGGCGGAGCGCGCGATCCCGGACGCCGTGCTGCATGACGAGCTGGACGACACCGAGTGCCTGCGCCGCCTGGTCCGCCTCGCGGGCCAGTCCCTCGGCGTCGGCACGCGCGCGGACATCGCCGACTACCACCGGCTCAAGGGCGAGCAGGTCGACGCGGTGATCGCCGACTCGGGCCTGGTCCCGGTCACGGTGGAGGGCTGGGGCAAGCCGGCCTGGGCCGACCCGGCGGCCCTACGGACGCCCCCGCGGGGCCGGCACCGCACCACACTGCTGTCCCCGTTCGACTCCCTGATCTGGGAGCGCGCCCGCACCGAACGGATCTTCGGCTTCACCCACCGCCTTGAGGCCTACGTCCCGAAACCGAAGCGGGTGTACGGCTACTTCGCCATGCCGGTGCTGGCCGGCGGCCGGCTCGTCGGCCGCGTCGACCCGGCCCGCGAGGGACGCACCCTGGTCGCCAAACAGGTCACCCTGGACGGCGCGAAGGCGGTCCCGGCAGTGGCCCAGGCCCTGGTCGAGGCGGCGAGCTGGGTGAACTGCACGGACGTACGGGTGGAACGGGTGGACGCGCCCGAACTCCATGAGGCGCTGGTCGGCGAACTCGCCCGTCTGCTCGGCTGAGCCTCAGCGGATCTCCAGGATCTTCTCCCGCATCGCGTAGACCACGGCCTCCATCCTGGAATGCAGCTGGAGCTTCTCCAGGATGTTGCGCACATGGTTCTTCACGGTGTTCTCGGAGATGAACAACTCCTTGGCGATATCACGGTTGTTCATCCCCGTGGCCACGAGTTTGAGCACTTCGAGTTCGCGGTCGGTGAGCCGCGGCGCCGGCACCAGCCGGCGCTCGTCGGTGCGCTGGATCATCGACTTGAACTCGGTGAGCAGTTTCGACGCCATGGACGGGCTGATCTGCGACTGTCCGTCCGCCACGGCGCGAATGGCCGTGGCCACCTCGTCCGTGGAGATCTCCTTGAGCAGATATCCGGTCGCGCCCGCCTTGATCGCGTCGTAGAGGTCGGCCTCCTCATCGCTGATCGTCAGCATGATGATCTTGGCGCTGGGTGCCACTTCCTTGATGGAGGTGCATGCCTCGATCCCGCCGCGCTTGGGCATCCGCACATCCATCAGCACGATGTCGGGCAGCAGGTCGGCGGCCTTGTCGACGGCCTCGGCGCCGTCGCCCGCCTCCCCCACGACCTGGATGTCCTCCTCGGCGGCGAGCACGATCTCCAGGCCACGGCGGAACAGGGCGTGGTCGTCGACGACCAGGACTCTGATCGGCTCCTTGCGTGGAGAGCCCTCGTCCGGGCCCATGCCGACGACGCCGTCGGCATCCCCCTCCCGCATCGGTCCGAAGCTGTCCGCCATCGTTCCTCCCCCTGAAGGCTGTGGCCTGTGGTCCTGTGCCATCGCCAACCCAAGGCAACGGCCCACCGGTTGGGCCGATGCGGCCATGATTTCATGCCGGGACGACACCGCGGTGACAAGCGGTGCGTGAAGTGGGCGCACACCGGTGCCCCTGGGGGCGCACACGCGCTCCAGGGGCACCCGCTCAACCGTCCGCCGGGCGCGTCAACCGCCCAGCGTGCCCCCTGCCGCGGGGGATTCCGCCCGCGTGATCATCGGGTCCGTGCTCAGGTGGATAACGCCGTAGTCGTAGGCGTGCCGCCGGTAGACGACACTCGGTTCCTTGGTCTCGGAGTCGACGAACAGATAGAAGTCATGGCCGACCAGTTCCATCTCGTAGAGGGCCTGGTCGAGGGTCATCGGGGAGGCGACGTGGGTCTTCTCGCGGACGACGAGGGGGCCTTCACCCTGTACTTCCAGAGAGCCGACCTTCTTCGTGGGCACTCCGTCCGTCTCTTCCTCATGGACGGGATGGCCGTTCCCGTTGAGCGTCGCCGCTCCCGGGACATGGTCGGGAACCTCGGCCGCCGAAATCCGGCGTGCGCCGCGGCGGGAGAACCGCTTGTCGTGCTGCTTGCGCAGCCGGGCGCCCAGCTTCTCCGCCGCCAGGTCGAGTGCCGCGTACGGGTCGCTGGCCGCTGCCTCCGCCCGGATCACCGGACCGCGGGAGCGGAGAGTGATCTCCACTCGGTCGCAACGGTCCGCCTGTCGGGGGTTGGGCTCCTTGGACACCTCGACGTCGAGGCTGATCACCTTGCCGTCGAGCTTCTGGATCTTCTCCAGCTTCAGCTTCTCGGCCACGTGCTTGCGGAACCGCTCGGGCACCTCGGTCTTGCGGCCCTTGACGACGATGTCCACGCAGAACTCCGTTCCCGGATCGCTCCGCTGCGGTGGCGGAGCATCTCCGTTTTGCACCAGGCCCCGGTGGACCCCGGAGCCTCGGACTCGGTGACGTCCACCTCCTCCCCCATGAGCAAGATCTCCACCTCGCCGGCGCGGATCATTACGGTCAACCGCAGCACGGCATTCGGATATATGAGGTATGGCCTGCGGCTTTCCCTCACAACCGAACATATCTCGCCCGGACGGATGTCGTCACCCTCTACTGCGGCGTACCTCCGTTCAGGTGAATAGGACCTCTCACTACCTGCAACGACGCATGTTCGCGGTCAGTTCCGGCTCATTTCGAAGGAATCCGGCGGGGCCGCGACCACTGCCGCGCGGATCAGTCGCCCGGCATCGTTCACGCTCGCCGTTCCCGCTCCTCCGTATCCCGCGTTGCCGCTCTCCTCCGTTGATCCGCCGATCTGTTCCTCCCTTCCTTCCCGACCTGCACCCCCGTACACAGTCCTTCCCCCGCCGACTTCGCCGACCGCCTCCCGGACGGCACGCGCCGCCTCCGCCAGGGAGGCGCCGGTCGTCATCAGATCGTCCACGAGAACGAGGTGGCCCCCGGCGAGCAGCCGGACACCGCCCGCCGTGACCTCCAGCGCGCCCGCGACATTGCCGAGCCGCTGACGGGAGGTGAGTCCCGACTGGTCGGCCACGGCCCGCCGCTGCCGCAGCACCCCGACCACTCGCGCACCCCGTCCGCCGCGCCGCAGCTCACCGGCTGCCGCGAGAGCGATCCGCCGCACCGGATCGTGCCCCCGCGCCCGCACCGCCCAGCGCGCGGACGGCACCGGTACGAGCAGCAGGGGGACGTCCCGCCGCCCGGCCCCCGCGCACACCGCTCGGGCGAGAGCGGCGCCCAGGGGACGCGCCAGTGCCAGCGCGCCGCGTTCCTTGTGGGCGAGGAGGGTCGCCCGTACCTCGTCCGCGTACGGAGCCGCCGCGTGCACCAGCGGCAGCCCGGGCGGTTCCGGCAGCGGCCGCACCCGGCTCGGCGCGGCCCCGCCGAGGGCGGCACGGCACCGCGCGCAGAGCACCGTGCGAGGCCTGCCGCAGCCGGAGCACTCGGCCGGCAGCACCAGGTCGGTGAGGTCCTGCCACCACCCCCGCATGGGCACCACTGTGCCAACGCCCCGGCCGTCCGGCCACCCCTGTGGAAAACTCCCTGTGGACAACTCAGCGCAGGTCATCACGGCCGTCACCCACACAAGTGAACAGCCCAGGGGGCCGGGGCGAGGTGGCCGATCCGTCGGAACGATGGCACGGACGGATGGTGCGGACGGATGGTGCGAAGGCAGCAGGCCGAGCCGGCCGCTGCACACCTCACCCCGGACGGACCGCACCCCGTACAGACCTCACCCCGTACAGACCGCGCCCCATAAAGACCTCACCCCGGGTAGATCGGTGCCGATCCGTCCTTGACCACCTTCTGCCACTGCGCGCCGGACGGCAGCCGCACTATCCCGTCCTCCGAGTACGCCACCAGCGGCACCCGGTCGTCCTCGGACGCGGTGATCGCCTTCACCCCGGTCAGGGCCGCGGGCGCCTGACTCTCCGGCGCGGAGCCGTCGACCTGGACGTACCGCATCTGCTGCACGCCTCCCTGCTCGCGCCCGACCACGACGAGCCTGCCGTCCCCGGCCCACGACATGGCGGTGACCTCTTCCAAGCCCGGTGCCGCGGAGCGCAGTTCGAGGACCGCGGGCCCCTGCCCGGCCCCCTCGTCCCGTTCGATCCGCCCGACCAACAGTGACTGCTTGCCGCCCTCCTTCACGACGAGCGCCATCCGCACCCCGTCGGCGGCCACCCGGATGTCCTCGATATGACCGGACAGCCCCGGAGTCCGCACCGACAGCGGCTTCCCCGAGCCCTGCTCCAGCAGAAGCAGCCGCGAGTCGTGGGGATTGCGGTCGACCACCCACAGGTCACCGCGGGCGTCCCAGCTCGGCGTGGCCAGCCGGTCGGCCTTGTCGGCGCCGCCGCTGGTCACCAGGGGTGCGCCGAGCGAACCGTCCGACGTCAGCGAGGCCACGTACAGCGACTTCCCGTCGCTGCCGACCCCGGCCGCGGTGCGCTCGTCCCGCGAGACCGCGACGGACCCGAACTGCTTGCTGCCGTCGCCGAGCGGACCCGGCACCGGCACGGCGGCGGTGCTCGTGCTGGTGCCCGCAATCCGGACCAGCCGGTGTTTGTCGTCGAGGAAGTACAGGTAGTCGGGTTCCTTCACCGCGCCGTGCCAGGCGACGGACTCGGCCCGCTCCTCGGTGAGGTCACACAGTGTCCGCTCGTCCGGCCCCTGCAACTCGACCCTGTCCACAGTGGGTGTCAGGTTCTGCAGCGTAAGCAGCAGTTGGGTCGCCATTTGCCTGCACTCGGCCGCCCCGGCCCGGGCGGCCCTGGCGTTCAACGGCACCGTCAGCCGGTTCTGGTCGTCGGGCGTCAGCGCGCCGGCGCCCTTCTGCAACGCCGTACCGGTCGGGAAACTCGACCGGACCCCGGGCCCGAGCCACGTCGTGGGCCCGTTCAGCAGCGAACGCACCACCTGCGTCATCGGGTCCACCCGTTTACGCAGGTAGACCGGGTCGGCGACGGCCACCGGCTGCCCGACGGACCCGACCGAGGTGTGCGAGGCGAAGTAGTACTTGTTGACCGAGGTGTAGTTCCGCTGGAAGTCGGACTTGCCCATCACGACGCCCTGCGGCAGCGCGTCGATGCGCCACTGCCCGCTCTTGGCGTCCCGCGTCAGGTGCAGGCGCTTGGCGTACGCCCCTTCGGCCGGCGCGTACGCCTGCTGCGCGTCGACGCTGGCGACCCTGCTCCCGGCCAGCGTGTAGGTGAGGCTGCTCGGGTCCTCCCGCCCGCCGGCGCCGTGGTCGACGACGGTGCTCGGCGCATCGGCGAGCACCGTGGTGGACTGCTCGGGCCGCCACTTGCGCGCGACGGTGGGGGTCAGATACTTGCGGGCCGTGTCGTATCCCGGGTCGTCGCTGGTCAGCGCCTCCAGGAAGCCCTGCACGATCTCCCCCGGCGCGGCGTTCTCCTGCGGCGGCATGGCGAACACGCGCACCTGCGTGTCCTGCCGGGGCGTCGACTCGACGTCCCGCAGGTCACCGCCGTCCGGCATCGAGGCGCACCCCGCCAGCAGTACGGCACCACAGGCGGCGTACGCCGCCGCGCGCCCCGGCCGACGCCGGCCGCCCCCTTCGCGGTCAGCGCCCACGAAATGCCTCCCCTGCGGTGCTCGAATCCTCCGCGGCCGCCGTGCGGCTCGTGTCCGGCTCCGCGTCCGTGGCCGGCGCCTCGTCCCTGGCCGGCACCTCGTCCCTGTGCCGCAGGGTTCCACCGGGCCGGGACACGACGCGCGCGCCGCTGCCGGGCAGCGCGGTCGGATCGGCGGTCGGTGCCACGGCGGCCAGCCGCTGCGGGAGCGGGGCGTGCGGGGGCAGCGGCGGCACCGGACCGCCCGTGGACTGGGCCGGCACCGTGGCCCGCTTGTCGTCGTCGCGCGGCGGGCCGGCCTCGCCCTGTCCCGCGTTGCGCCGCGAGTCCTTCGGCTCCAGCGGTATGGGCGAGCCCCGCAGCGGCTCGTCGGCGGTACGCGGCAGCGTCAGCCGGAACTGCGAACCGCCGCCCGGCTCGCCCCACGCCTGCAACCAGCCGCCGTGCAGCCGCGCGTCCTCCAGGGCGATGGACAGGCCCAGGCCCGTGCCGCCGGTGGTACGCGCGCGTGCCGGATCGGCGCGCCAGAAGCGGCTGAAGACCCGGGTGGCCTCGCCGGGCTTGAGCCCGACGCCGTAGTCGCGCACCGCGACTGCGACCGCGCCGCCGGCCGCTGCCAGCTTGACGACGACGTCCTTGCCCTCACCGTGCTCCACGGCGTTGACGACGAGATTGCGCAGCACCCGCTCCACGCGCCGTGCGTCCGCCTCCGCGACGACGGGCTGCTGGTCGCCGACGACGCGTATCCGGCTGCCCTTGCGCTCGGCGAGCGGCTCGGCCCCGCTGACGACCCGCCGCACGACCTCGCGCAGGTCTATCGCCTCGGCCTCCAGCGCCGCCGCGCCCGCGTCGAACCGGCTGATCTCCAGCAGATCGGCGAGCAGCGACTCGAAGCGGTCCAGCTGGTCGGCGAGCAGTTCCGCCGACCGGGCGGTCACCGGGTCGAAGTCCTCGCGCGCCTCGTGGATCACGTCGGCGGCCATGCGCACGGTCGTCAGCGGGGTGCGCAGTTCGTGCGACACGTCGGAGACGAACCGCCGCTGCATCCGCGACAGGTCCTCCAGTTGCTGGATCTTCAGTTGCAGGTTCTGCGCCATCTTGTTGAAGGCTTCGCCGAGGCGCGCGATGTCGTCCTCGCCGGTGACCTTCATCCGCTCCTGAAGACGCCCGGCCGACAGCCGCTCCGCGATCCCGGCCGCCATCCGCACGGGCGTCACGACCTGCCGCACCACCAGCCACGCGATCGCCCCGAGGAGTACGACGACGAAGAGCCCGGCGGTCGCGAGCGTGCCCTTGACCAGGCTCAGCGACTTCTCCTCCTGCGAGAGCGGGAAGAGGTAGTACAGCTCGTACGGGTCCCCGTTCGGGTCGTTGACCTGCTTGCCGATGACGAGCGCGGGCTGGGACGCCTTGCCGTTGCTGTAGACGATGCGGGTGTAGCTCTGGGCCGCGGTCGTACTGGTGTGGACCCGCGTGCGCAGGTCCACGGGCACGCTGGCGGACGGGTCGACATACCCGGAACCGCGCGGGCTGCGTCCGCCGCCGCTCTCGTCGCCCGCCGGGAGCGTCACCACGTCGAAGGCGCCCTGACCGCCGCTGGACAGCGACTCGACGAGGTCGCTCATCCACTGGATGACGTTCTGCGACTGCCGCCCGTCCACCGCCGAGGCTTCGTCACCGGTGCTGCTGGCTGCCTCGTCGGCCTTCTGCTTGGCCACCGCGAACCCGCCGGTTGCCTGGCTCTGCGACGCCTTCACCTTCGCGTCCAGCAGGCCGTTGCGCACCTGCCCGATGACGACGAAGCCGAGCAGCAGGACGACACCCAGCGACATCAGCAGCGTCGTGACGACGACCTTGAGCTGGATGTTGCGCCGCCACAGCCGCATGACCGGCAGCAACGGCCGGCGCACCCAGCGCATGAACAGCCGCAGCACCGGGCTGCCCTGCACCCCGCCCTGCAACAGCCCGCCCTCAAGGAGGCGACCCCAACGTGACCCGGCCGGCTTGCGGCCGACAGGCCGCCCCGGACGGTCCCCGGGCCGGCCGGGAGCCGAAGCGGCACCGCCCCCGGACATGTCAGCTCGGTCCGGCCTTGTAACCGACACCACGGACGGTCACCACGATCTCCGGCCGCTCCGGATCCTTCTCGACCTTGGACCGCAGCCGCTGCACATGCACGTTCACCAGCCGGGTGTCCGCCGCGTGCCGGTAGCCCCACACCTGCTCCAGCAGGACCTCGCGGGTGAACACCTGCCACGGCTTGCGGGCCAGCGCGACCAGCAGATCGAACTCCAGCGGCGTCAGCGCGATCGACTGCCCGTCCCGCTTCACGGAGTGCCCGGCCACGTCGATGACGAGGTCGCCTATGGTGAGCTGCTCCGGCGCCGGCTCCTCCGACCTGCGCAGCCGGGCCCGGATCCGGGCCACCAGCTCCTTCGGCTTGAACGGCTTGACGATGTAGTCGTCGGCGCCCGACTCCAGCCCCACGACCACGTCGACGGTGTCGCTCTTCGCGGTGAGCATCACGATCGGCACCCCGGACTCCGCCCGGATCAGCCGACACACCTCTATGCCGTCCCGGCCGGGCAGCATCAGGTCGAGCAGCACCAGGTCGGGTTTGGTCTCACGGAAAGCGGCGAGCGCCTTGTCGCCGTCGGCCACGAAAGACGGCTCAAAACCTTCACCACGCAGCACGATGCCGAGCATCTCGGCCAGTGCGGTGTCGTCGTCGACGACAAGGACACGTCCCTTCATAAACGACATCATCCCATTCTCATAACGGCGAAGGCGGCGCAGGTGAACAAGGTCACCGGCCAGTGACGATAGTCGTACCAGCCCGCCACTGTCTGCTCGTCACGGCGCCGACGGCCCGCCGGGTGAGCGCGCGCCCCTTACCTCATGTCTCCAGCCGGTGCACGACCTGCCCGCAGAGCAGTTCCGCGAGCGAGGCGGCCGTCACGGGCGAGGCGACGCCCGCCTCGGTGACGATCGCCGTCACCAGCTCCGGCGGCGTCACATCGAACGCCGGGTTGTACGCCTGCGCCCCCAGCGGCGCCACCGGCATCCCACCGCCCGGTCCACCGACCGGCACCTGCGGCGCCGTGATCTCGGTCACCTCGTACCCGGGGCGCTGCTCGACCTCGATGGACGCCCCGTCGGGCGTGTCAGCATCCACCGTCGTCACCGGCGCCACCACGATGAACGGCACGTGGTGGTACCGCGCGAGCACCGCCAGTGGATAGCTGCCCACCTTGTTCGCCACCGACCCGTCGGCCGCGATGCGGTCCGCCCCGATCAGCACCGCGTCCACCTCGCCCGCCGCGAACAGCGAACCGGCCGCGTTGTCGGTGAGCAAGGTGTACGCCATGCCGCTGCGCGCCGCCTCGTACGCCGTCAGCCGCGCCCCCTGCAACAGCGGACGCGTCTCATCGACCCACAGTCGGCGAAGCCGCCCCTCCCGGTGCGCGGCGAGCGCCACGGCGAACGCGGTGCCCTCCCCACCCGACACCAGCGACCCGGTGTTGCAGTGCGTGAGGATCCGGTACCCGCCGCCGGGCAGCAACTCGTCCAGCAGCGCCAGCCCGTGCCCGGCCATCCGGGCGCTGGCCTCGGCGTCCTCACGGTGCAGGGCCCGGGCGGCGGCCAGCGCGGCGGCCGCCGCCCGCTGAGGGTCCGCGTCCGCTGCGAGCGCGGCCCGGTAAGCGGCCCGCGCCCTGCGCACCCCGACGGACAGGTTCACCGCGGTGGGCCGGGCCCCCTGGAGCGCGTCCGCGGCCTCGTCCACGTCGAAGCCCCGTGCGGCGGCGAGCGCGACGCCGTACGCCCCCGCGATGCCGAGCAGCGGCGCCCCGCGCACGGCGAGCGACCGGATCGCGCCGACCAGGGCCGACGCGTCCGTGCACACGAGTTCGACCTCCTCGGCCGGCAGTCTGGTCTGGTCGAGAAGGACCAGTACGGGGCCTTCGGGCGGCTCCTCCCAGCGGATCGCCGGTATCTCGGTCGCGTGCCTGCCCTCGCCGGTGTGCCCGTCCTGATCAGCCATGCGGTCAGTCTGCCCCGTACCCCGCGGACAATTGAAGGCGTGCGGCCCCCACCGCGGCCGGTCCCGTGGTCACCGCCCCATGGCACGATGGCTGCCAACCTGCCGCCGCATCCGCGGACGGGCACCGAGAAGGAGCTTCGATGAACGACACTCCGGGCTGGGCCTCGCCCGGATCCGCCCCGTCCAACGGGCAGGAACCCGGCGCGTCCGGCCCTGCCGACCCCGCCGACCGGCCGGGGCCCGCACAGCCCGTCGACCAGCCGGGCGCAGAGCCACAGGATCCCGGTGCGCAGTGGTCCAAGGAGCAGCCGCCACCCGGCCAGTGGTCCGCGCCCACCGGCACCCCGGCCCCGGGTCAGGCCCCGCCGCCTCCGCCGCCCGGCCCCGGCTGGGGCGGCGGCCAGGGAGTCCACGGCGGATACGGCGGATACGGGGGCGGCGGCTACGGAGGACCCGGCGGCTACGGAGCCTGGGGCGCCGGCTGGGGCGGCCCCCCGCCCGCGGCCAAGCCCGGCGTGATCCCCCTGCGCCCGCTCGGTGTCGGCGAAATCCTCGACGGCGCCGTCTCCACCATGCGCACCTACTGGCGCACCGTCCTGGGCATCTCGCTGACCATCGCGGTCATCACGGAGATCGTCGTCATCCTCTTCCAGGGCCTCGTCCTCAACGACACCGCGAGCACCGACGCCCTCAACGACCCGAGCGCCACCCTCAGCGAGGTCTCCCGCGCCATGGGCGAAGCGATGCTCGGCTCGGTCGCCGTCCTGCTGATCTCCTCCATCGGCACCATCATCGCCACCGCCCTGCTGACGACCGTGACCAGCCGGGCCGTGCTCGGCCGGGCCGTGACCACCGGCGAGGCCTGGCGCGACGCCCGCCCGCAGGTCCCGAGGCTGTTCGGTCTGGTCTTCCTGCTGCCGCTCATCGCCGCCGGCATCCTGCTCTGCGGAGCACTGCCCGGCATAATCGTGGTCGCCGCCGGCGCGGGGGGCGGCGCCGGCGCCGCGCTCCTCGTCCTCGGCCTGCTCGGGGCGGCCGTCGTCGTGGTGTGGCTCATGGTCCGCTACTCGCTGGCCTCGCCGGCGCTGATGCTGGAACGGCAGAGCATCCTGAAGTCGATGGGCCGCTCCGCCAAGCTCGTCCGCGGCTCCTGGTGGCGCGTCTTCGGCATCCAGTTGCTCGCCTCGATCATCGCGAACATCGTCGCGTCGATCATCGTCATCCCCTTCGCGCTGATCGCTGCGGCGGTCAGCGGCGACGGCTTCTCCGGCTTCCTCGAAGGCACCGGCGACCTCGGCTGGGCGTTCCTCATCATCAGCGGCATCGGCTCGGTCATCGGCTCCACGATCACCTTCCCGATCAACGCGGGTGTCAGCGTGCTCCTCTACATCGACCAGCGCATCCGCCGTGAGGCCCTCGACCTCGAACTGGCCCGCGCGGCCGGTGTCCAGGGCTACGGCGTGACCGCACCCGGCGCCACCCCGGGGAGCTGACGCGGTGATCCCGGCGGGGGACGTTCTCAGCACGGCGCCGGTCCTGCCGCGCGCGGCCGGCTCGGCCGTCCGGGGCCTGCTCCGGGCCGCCGACACGGCCGTACTGTCACTGGCCGGCTCGGGCGACGAGCCGCCGGTGACCGTCGGACGCGATCCCGCGCGGGAGGCCGCCCGGCGCGAGCTGGCCAAGCGGATGTACCACGAGAACGACCCCAGCCTGCTCCAACGAGCCATGAACGCCATCTGGGACTGGCTCGGCAAAGTCCTCGACACCGCCGCCTCGGCGACCCCTGGGGGGACGCTCGGCCTGATCGTCGTCGTCCTGGCCGTCATCGCCGTACTGGCCGCCCTGTGGTGGCGCCTGGGCACCCCGCGGCGCCACCCGGCCGCCGCCCCCGCCCTCTTCGACGACCGCCCGCGCAGCGCCGCGGAACACCGCGCCGCCGCCGAAGCGCACGCGGCCCAGGGCCACTGGAACCAGGCCGTCCAGGAACGCATGCGGGCCATCGTCCGCGCCCTCGAAGAACGGGCCCTGCTCGACGTCCGCCCCGGCCGCACCGCCGACGAGGCGGCCTCCGAAGCCGGCCGTGCCCTGCCCGCCCACACGGACCGGCTGCACGCCGCCGCCCGCGAGTTCGACGACGTCACATACGGTGGCCGCCGAGCGGGCCGACAGGCGTACGACCGGCTCGCCGAACTCGACCGCGACCTGGAGCGCAGCAAACCGGCCCTCGCCGCCAGCAGCCACAGCACGGCCCAGCACAGCCGCCAGGGGACCGCCGAATGACCACCGAGGCCACCCTTGCCTCCACCTCGGCCTCGCCCACCGCCCGCCAGGTGTGGACCCGCACGCGAGGCATCGCACTCGCGTTCCTGCTGCTCCTCGCCGGAGCCGTCGCGATCGCCATCATCCGCTCCGACGCCCGGCACGGCGCCCTCGACCCCCGCTCCGCCGACCCCTACGGAAGCCGCGCGGTCGCCGAACTGCTCGCCGACCACGGCGTGTCCACCCGCGTGGTCACCACCCTGGACGAGGCCCGCACCGCGGCAGGCCCGGACACCACCTTGCTGGTCGCCGTACCCGACCTGCTCACGCCCGGCCAGCAGCGCGCCCTGCACTCCGCGACCGCCCGGTCCGGCGGGCGCACCCTCCTCCTCGCCGCCGGCAGCTCGTCCGTCGAACGGCTCGTACCCGGCGTGACCGCGGACCCCGCCACCAGCTTCGGGTCGACACTCTCCCCCGAGTGCGGCCTGCCCGCCGCCGTACGCGCGGGCGCGGCCGACACCGGTGGCATCCGCTACACCACCACCCACCTCGACGCCGACTCCTGCTACCCCAGCGAGCGCCTGGCCACGTTGGTACGCGTCCCCGACACCTCCGGAAACGGAGACACCGTCGTCCTCGGCGCGCCCGACATCCTCTACAACGACCGCCTCGACGAGCAGGGCAACGCCTCGCTCGCGCTTCAACTCCTCGGCTCCCGCCCCCATCTGGTCTGGTACCTCCCCTCGCTCGCCGACACCTCGGCCACCGGCAGCGGTGACCAGAAGGACTTCCTCGACCTGCTCCCCTCCGGCTGGCTCTGGGGCACGCTGCAACTGTTCATCGCCGCGGTCCTCGCCGCCTTCTGGCGGGCACGCCGACTCGGCCCCCTCGTGCCCGAAAGACTCCCCGTCGCGATCCGCGCCTCCGAGACCGTCGAAGGCCGCGCCCGCCTCTACCGCAAGGCCGACGCCCGAGACCGCGCCGCCACCGCTCTTCGCTCCACCACCCGCACCCGCCTCGCCCCTCTCGTAGGCGTCCCCGTCGCTCAGGCGCACGCGCCCGAAGCCCTGCTGCCCGCCCTGTCCGCCCACCTCCACGGCGACGGACAGGCCCTGCACTCCCTCCTCTTCGGGCCTCCGCCCGCCGACGACACAGCCCTCATCACACTCACCGACCGACTCGACGCCCTCGAAAGAGAGGTACGCCGTCCATGATGGACCCGACCACTGACAACGCCGGGACCGCCGGGGATCCGGGCAGCGCCCGCGCCTCCCTGGAGGCCCTGCGTGCCGAGATCGCCAAAGCCGTGGTCGGCCAGGACCCCGCCGTGACCGGACTCGTCATCGCCCTGCTGTGCCGCGGGCACGTCCTGCTCGAAGGCGTCCCCGGTGTCGCCAAGACGCTGCTGGTGCGCGCCCTCGCGTCCGCCCTGGAACTGGAGACCAAACGCGTCCAGTTCACCCCGGACCTCATGCCGAGCGACATCACCGGCTCCCTCGTCTATGACACCCGCACCGCCGAGTTCTCCTTCCAGCCCGGCCCGGTCTTCACCAACCTGCTGCTCGCCGACGAGATCAACCGCACTCCGCCGAAGACCCAGTCCTCCCTGCTGGAGGCCATGGAGGAACGCCAGGTCACCGTTGACGGCACTCCCCGGCCGCTGCCCGAACCGTTCCTGGTCGCCGCGACACAGAACCCGGTCGAGTACGAGGGCACCTACCCGCTCCCCGAAGCGCAGCTCGACCGCTTCCTGCTCAAGCTGACGATCCCGCTGCCCGCCCGGCAGGACGAGATCGACGTCCTCACCCGGCACGCCGCCGGCTTCAACCCGCGAGACCTGCGCGCCGCCGGCGTGCGCCCCGTCGCGGGTCCGGCCGACCTGGAAGCCGCCCGCGCCGCGGTCGCCAAGACGACCGTCTCCCCCGAGATCACCGCCTACGTCGTGGACATCTGCCGCGCCACCCGCGAGTCGCCGTCCCTCGCCCTGGGCGTGTCCCCGCGCGGCGCCACCGCCCTGCTCGCCACCGCCCGCGCCTGGGCCTGGCTGACCGGCCGCGACTACGTCATCCCGGACGACGTTAAGGCCCTGGCCCTGCCGACCCTCCGGCACCGCGTGCAGCTGCGCCCCGAGGCCGAGATGGAGGGCGTGACGGCCGACTCCGTCATCAACGCGATCCTCGCCCACGTCCCGGTTCCCCGCTGATGCCGCTCACCGGACGCGCCGCCCTGCTGGCGGCTCTCGGCTCCGTCCCCGTCGGCATCTGGGATCCCGGCTGGACGGGCATCCTCGCGGTCAACGGCTCGCTGGCCGTGGCCTGCGCCTGCGACTTCGCCCTCGCGGCGCCCGTACGCCGCCTGATCCTGACCCGGTCCGGCGACACGTCCGCGCGCCTGGGCGAAACCGCCGACGTGACGCTGACCGTCACCAACCCCTCGCGGCGCCCGCTCCGGGCCCGTCTGCGGGACGCCTGGCCGCCGAGCAGTTGGCAGCCCGGCACGGAGATCGAGGCCTCCCGCCACCGCTTCACCGTGCCCCCGGGCGAGCGCCGGCGCATCACTACCCGACTGCGCCCCACGCGCCGCGGTGACCGCCACGCCGACCGTGTGACGGTCCGCTCCTACGGCCCGCTCGGCCTGTTCGCCCGCCAAGGAGCCCACCGGGTTCCCTGGACCGTACGGGTCCTGCCGCCGTTCGCCAGCCGCAAGCACCTCCCGTCGAAGCTCGCCCGGCTGCGCGAGCTGGACGGCCGCACCAGCGTGCTGATCAGAGGCCAGGGCACGGAGTTCGACAGCCTGCGGGACTACGTCCCCGGCGACGACACCCGCTCCATCGACTGGCGGGCCACAGCGCGCCAGACCGCGGTGGCCGTACGCACCTGGCGTCCGGAACGCGACCGCCACATCCTGCTGGTCCTGGACACCGGCCGCACCTCGGCGGGCCGGGTCGGCGACGCCCCACGCCTGGACGCCTCCATGGACGCCGCCCTGCTCCTCGCGGCGCTCGCCTCCCGCGCAGGCGACCGGGTGGACCTTCTCGCCTACGACCGTCGGCTGCGCGCCCTGGTCCAGGGCCGTACGGCACGCGATGTGCTGCCGTCCCTGGTCGACGCGATGGCCACGCTTGAGCCCGAACTCGTGGAGACCGACGCGCGGGGCCTCACCGCCACGGCGCTCCGTACGGCACCGCGCCGCTCCCTGATCGTCCTTCTCACCACCCTCGACGCGGCGCCGGTCGAGGAGGGCCTGCTTCCCGTGCTCGCGCAGCTCACCCAGCGCCACACGGTCCTGGTGGCATCGGTGGCCGATCCCCATATCGCCGGCATGGCGACCGCCCGTGGTAACGCCGATGCGGTTTACGAGGCCGCCGCCGCGGCCCAGGCCCAGACCGAACGCCACCGCACGGCGGAGCAGCTCCGCCGCCATGGAGTGACGGTCGTCGACGCGACACCTGACGACCTTGCTCCGGCACTGGCGGACGCCTATCTCGCTCTGAAGGCGGCGGGACGACTCTGAAAGGGCCCGAAAAGGAACCCAAAAGGGAAAAGGGGCACGAACAGGTCGGACCCTTAAACGCAGAAAACCCCGCATTCAAAAGAATGCGGGGTTTTCCCACGATTAGTTCGGCGGTGTCCTACTCTCCCACAGGGTCCCCCCTGCA
>NZ_JBEPAP010000072.1:0-48656 GCF_040298665.1 Streptomyces sp. NPDC001508 | reverse complement strand
ACCCGCGCAGGTAGCAGTCACCCTTCGCCCGCTGATCCCGCCGCGGCACCGAAGCGAACACATCCGCCACGAACCCGGCTAACTCCGACCGGAGACCCTCCACTTGCCGCATGTCCATCCACCCACCGTGCCTCCGGACGAACACAACCGGCAAATGACACCTAACGGAGCCCTACTAGTGCTGCGACCGGAAAGGTTCACCGGCTCGCGACGCCCGGCACGGCACTCCCCCAGCCTTCGGCCGGGAGGCGCCCCCACGCCGCGTTGTCGCATCACCCGAGTACATCCAGTACGCGGGCGATGCTCCGCCTTGCGATGCACCGCACCGGACGCCGCGAGCTTTCCGGCAAACCTTTCCGGCCACAGCACTAGCGGCGGCGGACGACGATCGATACCGCTCGGGTATCGCTGCATGACCGAGACGGTGTTGGTGCCCGGCCGCGGCACCGGCATGCTCGCTGTCATGAGCGAGAAGACGATCGCGCTGGTCACCGGCGCGAACAAGGGAATCGGTTACGAGATCGCGGCCGGACTGGGCGCGCGGGGCTGGAGTGTCGGTGTCGGCGCCCGGGATGAACAGCGCCGGGAAGACGCCGTGGCGAAGCTGCGCGCGACTGGTGCCGACGCCTTCGGTGTCCCCCTGGATGTGACCGACGACGAGAGTGTGACCGCCGCGGTCCGACTGATCGAGGAAAAAGCCGGACGGCTCGACGTACTGGTCAACAACGCCGGCGTGGCCGGCGGCTGGCCGGAAGAGCCCACGTCCATCGACCTCGAGACCGTGCGGCGGCTGGTGGAGACCAACGTCATCGGCGTCATCCGGATCACCAACGCGATGCTGCCGCTGCTGCGTCGTTCGGCCCATCCGCGGATCGTCAACCAGTCCAGCCACGTCGGCTCCCTGACCCTGCAGACCACGCCCGGCGTCGACCTCGGAGGAATCAGCGGGGCCTACGCGCCGACGAAGACCTACCTCAACGCCGTCACCATCCAGTACGCCAAGGAACTGAGCGGCACCAACATCCTGATCAACAACGCCTGCCCCGGTTACGTGGCCACCGACCTCAACGGATTCAACGGAACCCGGACCCCCGAGCAGGGCGCGGCGGTCGCCATCCGGCTGGCGACCCTGCCGGACGACGGCCCGACCGGCCAGCTGTTCGACGACAACGGCGTCGTGCCCTGGTGACCTGACCTTGGATGCGCTCCTCGTCGGCCACACCGCGACCACCCGTCGGCCCCCGCGCACCCTGTGAGTCCACCGCTTCGAGTTCCAGGCAGACGAGTCCGTAGGCGGTGGCGCGAATGCCGGGGCGGCCGTAGCCGTCCAGGTGCATGCCGAGGAGCCCCTGAGCACCCGGTTTCCGGGCGAGTCCGCGGATGTCCGGTACCGCGTCGTGGAGGACTCAGCCCCCTTACGAACGCGATCCCCGCAAGCTGCCTGGGCTTCCTCGTACTCGCCGCCGCCCTGTCCTGGTGCAGGCGCCTTGTCCCTCTCACCGGGGACACGGTCGAAAGAACCCAAGCCGCCCAGGTGGGTTCGCCTTCACTCCGTGGTGGCCGAGTGTTGGCAGGGGATACACGCCGATCTTGACTGGGGTGGGGATCTTCAACTCCCGGACACGGAGGTAGGCGTGAACAAGCGAAGAACGACCGGCTGGGTGGCCATGGCCATATCGATCGTGGTGGCCCTGTTGCTGGGTCTGGCATCCCCGGTGACAGCGGCCGACGGAGACATCACCCTCACCCTCAACGCCTCGGACCTCGGCGCGGATCCCGCCCTCTTGCGGGACATGGTGCCGGAGATGCAGGCGGACATCAGGGAGCACGGCGGACTCGGCAACGCGGTCAAACACGCGCTCGCGGACAGCGAGGTGAACACCACCGTCGACACCTCGGAGTGGCCGAATTTCCAGGGCACGGTGGACGTGACCTCCGACGGCGGCGGCCTGGCCATCACCGTCCCGAAGGGGGAGGTCACCACCGCCGGCTTCTGGACGGGCATCGCCGCCTCACTGATCGGCTACGCCGCAGGGTACGGCCTCAGGGTGGTGTGCATCTCGGGTCTGACCGCCACCGGGGTGGGCGCAGCGACTATTCCGCTGATCTGCACCCCCCTCCAAGGCGCTGTCACCGGCATGGTGACGGCGATCGTGGCGCACGGGTTCGCCAAAGACCTGGGCTCCCCCGAGTCGATCAGGGACATCATCATCGGTGGGCTGATCGGACTCTCCATCGGCGTCCTGTGGGAGAAGTATTTCGCCCCCTGGGCGAAGACCCATATCGCCGAGGCCTTCAAGAAGATCGGTACCTGGATCAGGTCCAAGGTGCCGTGGGTCGAATCCTGGCTCGGAAGTGGGGCCGCAGAAGAGGCAGACCGTGTCGGCCACGAGCTCCAGGAACTGGAAGAACTCCTCAACGAAGCGATGAGGGACTGGGGCGGGCTGCGTACCCAGGTGCGGCTGATGCCCCTGGGAGACTCGATCACCTACGGCGTGGAGAGTTCGGATGGGAACGGCTACCGCGACGAGTTGTACGCCTACCTCAAGGCCGGCGCGCCCAGTGTTGACTTCGTCGGGTCGGTGACGGCCGGCTCGATGAGTGACCGCGACAACGAGGGTCACCCGGGCAAGCGGATCGACGAGATCACGGCCTTCGCCTCTTGCAGCGTGCCGCGGTATCAGCCGAATGTGGTCACGCTGCACGCCGGCACCAATGACATGAACCAGGACTACGACCTGCCGACCGCGCCGACCCGGCTCAAGAAGCTGATCAACCAGGTGCTGACGGACTCACCACGTGCCACGGTACTGGTCGCCAAGCTCATCCCGACCGGCAAAGCCGGGCTACAGCCGCGCATCGACGCATTCAACGCGGCGCTGCCCGACGTGGTGAGGGACCTGCAGAGCGAGGGCAAGCATGTCCTTCTGGTGGACATGAGCCGGGTGCTGGTCAGCGATGGGCTGGAGACCGACGCACACCCCACGGACGCGGGGTACGCCAAGATGGCCGACGCCTGGTACGGCGCTGTACGGCAGGCGGACTCCAAGGGCTGGATCCAGGCCCCGCTGCCCGAGCAGCCGGCCACCGGCTGTGACCCGGCGGACTCTCCGGTCGGCGGCACCGACCCGGGGGACTCCCCCATCGGCTCCGGCGAAACGGCTCTCGGTGCGGGATGGCGCGCGCTGGGTGTGATTGCGCCCGGATACGGCACCAGGGTGGGCCGCACGGTCATCGCCGAGCTCAATGGCGACAAGCGGGCCGACTACGTCCAGATCGCCGCGGACGGCGGCTTCCGCGCATCGGTGAACACCGTCGGCACCCCGGGGCAACCCCACTGGGTGGACGTGGGCAGCTACACGCCGGCAAACGACTCGACCCCGAAGACCGATGTCAATGGGGATGAGGTGCGGTTCGCCGACCTCAACGGGGACGGACGCGACGACTATCTTCTGGTCAGTTCCAGCAGCAAGGTGTCGGCCTACCTCAACTTCCCGGGGCCGGACAACAAGCCTGAATTCCGGTACTGGGGGACCGTGTTCAGCGAGGAGTCGTTCAGCCGGGACAACCTCCGATTCGCGGACGTCACCGGAGACGGGCGCGCCGACGTCCTGCGGGTCGGCGCGGAAGGCGCGGTCCATGTGTACGTAAACATGTGGGACCCCAACGGCACACAACTGGGTGACAGGCCACAGCCTCCGGACTGGCGACTGTGGCTCAACTGGGCCGGCGGCACCCGGGGTTCGTCTCTGGAAGCCGTCCGCTTCGCCGACGGCGATGGTGATGGCCGTGCCGACTACCTCCAGGTCGGTGGAGACGGCTCGGTGCACGCCTTCCTCAACCGAGGTGGCGGCGGCAACGGCAGCTTCGAGGCCCGCTACAACTGGGCTTACGCGTCCAACTACCCCCGTCAGTATGTTCAGTTCGCCGACATCAGCGGTGACGGCAGAGCCGACTATCTGGTCGTCTACGACGGCGGCGCAGTCCGCGCCTGGCTGAACCGCGGCGGCAACTAGAAACTGTCCACGGACCACGGTCACGGTCCGGACAGTCGCTGCAAGAGCGAGTGCGGCCTGGCAGACGCCGGCAGTTTCGTCGGCGTCTGCCAGGCCGCAACGCTGCCGAGCCGATCGATCAGGTAGTTGGGGATCTGTCCGGACGACCAGCGTCGTGAACAGTCGCTGGGTCTCGTTCAGCCCGCGCCGGCAAGCGAACCCGAGGGTGCCCTTTGTCAGCAGAAGGTCAAGGACCAAGCGATTCGATCCAGGACGTGAAGTCCGCGGACACGACGTCGAAGTGCGCAGGCCGCAGATCGCCCAGACCGGAGGAGAACACGGCGGAGTCCGGGTCATCGGCACGCAGGAGGAATCCGCGGCCACCGCTGTCATCGCCGACGAGGAGGAAACCCGGTGCATACTGCGCGACTTCGTAAGTCGCGTTGCGTTCACCGATGTGCGCTGCCGAGTACACCGCGACACCGGACTCGGTGAGAAGGCCGTCCCGCACGCTCCACAGTGCCACCAGCGGAGCTGGAAGGCTCATCGCCGTCTCGGCCCGCGCCCGCATCACATCGGCCGGCGTTGCCGCCGCCCGCCTCGGAACCGACCCTGCCACCCTGCACCCCTCCGAACAGACTCCGGCCACCCTGAAAAGCAGCGGCACAGCCACCCCCGCCAGGACCGCTCCCAAGCAAACCACTACAACCGGCCGACGGCGGCCCAGACGACGGTGTCCGAGCGGGGCCAGGTGCTGATCGTGTCCGAGCGGGGCCAGGTGGTGATTCGTGCCGTCGGCGAGATCACGGGCCACGTCGGTGGCGTCGCCGCACCGCGAACAATCATGCAGCACATCAACTTCCTGAGCCAGGTCTCGCCGGCCTGCTCGACCACCTCGGTGGTCAGGATCTGCGGCAGCCTCTGGTGGCCGGTCGGCCGGCGCCTGTTCGCACTGCGCCGACGCGAACGAAGCGCACGGGCGGGCTGCGCCGCCGGCATGGTGCGGCGGGTGTTACTTCTCGGCCGTGCCGGGTTCCCCTTTAAGGGATTCCTGATAGACGTCCGCATAGGTGGGAGAGTCCTTCACCAAGTCGTCGCAGAACGCGGCGACATCGTTGCCGATGAGTTCCAAGACTCCCTTGCCCGCGGCGACGCCCTCCTCGAAGAAGTCGACGATCCCGGGAAGCAGGGGCCCATCAGGCAGGTCGACCGGTCCGACCTTGAACAGATACCTCTGCATCTCCTTGTAGACGATCTGGTAGTCCGGCGGGAGCGCCTTGACCCGAGCCACGTGCGCCCGCCACTGCTTCTTGCCCTCGATGATGTCTTGGATGCTCATGTCAGCCTCCCAGCCGGCTCAGTTTCCTTGCGACGTTCCTGTTCAACTGCTCGCGCCACCGGTCGCGATAAGTCCGGGCCCCTGCTCCGCCGGCCAGCGCCGTGCAAAAGCCTCGGACGTCGTCGCCGAGCACCTCATGGACGCCCTGCCCGTCCGCCGCTGATTCTTCGAGCAGCCCCAGGGCGGCGTCGAGGATCGGCATCAGGTTGCGGCCGGTGAAGCCCGCATAGGGGAAGAGATGGCCCTTGATCTGTTCCCACGCCGCCCGGTAGTCGTCCGGCAGGGCCTCGGCCCTGGCTTCGAACGCCTTCCATTCCCTGGTGAGATCGCTGCCCGTGATGGTCTCCCAGAAGTTCATCTCCCGCCCTCCTTGAGCTTGTCGATGCGTGATGAGACGTACTGCCATTTCGCCCAGAACTTCGCCAGTTCCTCGCGTCCGGCGTCGTTGAGCGCGTAGAACTTGCGCGGTGGGCCGACCCCGGATGGTCGTTTCGTCACCTGGACGAGTCCGTTTCTCTCCAGTCGCAGCAAGATGGTGTACACCGTCCCCTCGACGACGTCGGCGAAGCCGAGTTCGTTCAGCTGACGGGTGATGGCGTACCCGTAGGTTTCCTCGCTGGCGATGATTTCGAGCACGCACCCTTCGAGCGTGCCCTTCAGCATCTCCGTCAGGTCGTCCATCGCGGGTCCTCCCCAGCCCTGCCGGTACTGCGTACTACCGAGTACCACTATACGGTATCACCGAGTAGTGGAGGGCGACAGCATCTCCGGCGGAACGCCCGCGTCGGCAGCCTCGTCCGCGGACGCGGCGCGGTGACGATCCCGGCCTCGGTCGCGCGCGATCTCACGGGAGATGCGGATCCGCCCAGTCGCCTGACCAGTTGCCCGGCAGACTCGCCCACCGCGATACCGCGGGACGTCTCCTCGCGCACGCCGCTGGTCAGACGCCGCTCTGATCGCTGTTGCGGGGAGGGGCGCACGCAGCCGCTCCGACAGAGAAACCGGCGGACAAGGACCGCCTCCGGAGCCGGCGTCCAGGCCGCGGACACTTCGGCGGGTCCGGCACGCGGCACCAGTACGGCGATCAGCGGCAATGCCCCGAACCCCAGCCCTGACCCGTACGCGCGCACCGCATACGCCGCCCACAGCCAGCCGAACTGCCGGCCCAACGGTCTTCTGCCCATCGTGCTCAGCGCGCTCCCTTTGAAGTCCCACCCGAACAAACAGCTGTTGATCATCAGGAGCTAAGTGAGTAGGACAACAGCAGGTCAAACAACTGACCTGCCAGGCAGCCACAACTATTGGTTGTTCACTAAGGTGGTCGGCGTGGATCTCGAAGCAGTACGTACCTTCGTCGCCGTCGCGGAATCGGGCCAGTTCCAGAGGGCCGCCGTCGACCTGTCGATCACCCAGCAGGCCGTCTCCAAGCGCATCGCCGCGCTGGAGCGCAGTCTCGGCGTGCGGTTGTTCACCCGTGCCCCACGCGGCGCTGAACTCACCATCGACGGGCAGGCGTTCCTGCCCCACGCGCGCGAACTGCTGCGTGTCGCCGAGCGCACGGTCGCGTCCGTGCGCACCGACCGCCGTCCCCTGCGCGTCGACATGATCTCTTCACGCGGCGCGGCGTCGGGCCTGATGCGCGGCTTCCATCACGCGCACCCCGAGATCGACCTCGACGTGCTGATGCTGCTCGACATCGAGACGGCCGTCGCCGCCATTCGCTCCGGTGCGATCGACGCGTCCTTCCGTGCCGTCGCTGCGCCCGGCCGGCCCCTTCCCGAGGACATCGAGTCCGTCCGGGTGCTCGACGAGCCGCTCCAGCTCATGACCGGCCCCGCCCACGCGCTGGCGGGCGCCCGCTCGGTGACCCTCGCCCAGCTCGCCGGACACCGCATCTGGATGCCTGGCATCCACCCCGGCAGCGAATGGGCCGCCTACTACGACGACCTCGTCGCCGAGTTCGGCCTCACCATCGAGGCGACCGGCCCCAACTTCGGCTCCGACGCGCTCCTCGACACCATCGCCGACACCCCGGCCCTGGCCACCTTCATGAGCGAGCAGACCCGCCTCGTCTGGCCCGCCGACCACGGGCTGCGCCGCATCCCGGTGACCGACCCGACACCCGTCTACCCGCACTCACTCCTCTGGCACCGCGACAACCCCCACCCGGCACTGACCACGCTGCGGGCCCACCTCGCCGCCACAGCGGCCGCTCACGACGCGGCCGGGACCTGGACGCCGGACTGGGTGATTCCACGCTGAACGGCCGGCCGCCCGCGCGGCCTTCCCTTGCTGGCGCAGGCGGTCAACGGCGGGCGTCGCCGGGAGCGAGCAGGCTGGTCAGCTCGGAGATCGCCTCGGGGACGGCTTGAAGCAGCGGCGGACGTTCTCCGGCTCCTTGAGCCGGGACTTCGCCATCGGCATCAACAGCAAGGCCCCCTGTTCGCCGAGATGGGTCAGGGCGGAGTCACGGTACTCGTGCAGGTCCCAGCCCGTACCCGGCCCACTCAGGAGGATTGCGAGCAAGTCCAGCCGGTTTCTGTGGAGTTGGGACGCGCAGAAGTACGGCAGGACATGTGGCGTCAGCTTCTCGCCCACCCCGGAAGATGTGTCTTGGCCGCGTCCTTGAGCCCGCCGCGCAGGGCGCCGTCGCCCACCCGGCGCGAGGAGCCGTCGGCGTTCTTCCGCTCGGAGGGAGACAGCGGGGGCGCCTGGGCGGCTGTGGTCGTCGTCGAACTGGCCCCACACGTCCTCGACGAACCACCACAACGTTGCGGTCGGCGCCGTTGATCAATGGAACCTTCCGCGCCCGCGGGCCCGAGCCGCCGGCGCAGCCCCCTTGTCCATGGCCGGCTTGATCCGTCACCTGCGGTGACGTTCTCCGGCCGCTACGTGAAGCGGCCCCGTTGTCTATGGCAAGGGAGAAATGGTGTTTACCGTCGTGCAGCTTCCTGTCAGCCTCTGAAGTCGGCTGCACGGATGACTGGAGTCGGCGGCACCACTGACGGTGGATCCTCCGGTGTCCCGACAGCTCGATAATCCGTTGCCCCGGAAGATCGCCTGGGCGATCATCGCTGGATGGTTACGACTCCGCCCGACGGCCGCGCCGGAATCGACGCCGCTCTGGTGAAACGTCTGATCGCTGCGCAGTTCCCTCAGTGGAGCGGCATGCCTGTCACTCCGGTGGAGGTTGACGGCTGGGACAACCGCACCTTTCGCCTCGGCGACGACATGACAGCGCGCCTGCCCACCGCCCCCGGCTATGCCCCCGCAGTCGCCAAAGAGAACCATTGGCTGCCCCGGCTGGCGCCGTCGTTGCCCGTCGCGGTCCCACCGATCCTGGCGATGGGCACTCCGGGCGAGGGATACCCCTTCCCCTGGTCCGTTCGCGGCTGGCTGTCTGGTGAGAGGGCCGACCGAGGGCACATCGACGACGTATCGCAGTTCGCCGTCTCGGTAGCCGAGTTCATCCTCGCCCTCCAGCGCTGCGCCATCACTGGCGGCCCGCTCGCCGGAGAGCACAGCGGGTTCCGCGGGGTGTCGCCGGCTCACTATGACGATGATACCCGCCGCTGCCTGGTCACCCTCAAGGACCGTATCGACACCGGTCGGGCCGCCGCCGTTTGGGAAGCTGCCCTTGCCGCCCAGTGGCGTGGGGCACCGGTGTGGTTCCACGGCGACATCGCCGCCGGCAACTTGCTGGTGGCGAACGGGAGACTGACAGCTGTCATCGACTTCGGCACCTCGGGCATCGGCGACCCGGCCTGCGATCTGGCGATCGCGTGGGGGATGTTCTCCGGCGAGAGCAGGGAGGCGTTCCGACGCGCGGTCGGGCAGGACGACGACACCTGGGCCCGGGCCCGGGGCTGGGCACTGTGGAAATCCTTGCTGACCCTGACCGAGTGCATCGACACCGATCAGGAACAGGCCGCGGCCAGCCAGCGCGTGATCGGTGAAGTCCTGGCCGACCACGACCGCTTCGGCCGGACAAGGCCACTCGGTGGACAGGGCAGCCCATAGATCCCCCAGTCAGCCGACCAGTGATCATCCGGGTCGCCCTCGGCAACCCGAAACACGGCCCGCAACCACGGGATCGGGGTGGGCAAGACCGCTGAACGGCTTGGCGAGATACGGCCGCTGGTGTCGGTCGCTGACGACGAGATCGGCGAGGCCCAAGAAGTCCGCGAACGGGGGCGATGTCGGTGGTTGGGCAGGTGACCTGATGACGTTCTGGGCCGACTGGCGCAACTCCGAGGGCTGACCCTCTGCAGTTCGCCCACGCCAAGCTCGCCGTACCCGGGGTCAACTCGTCGTTCGGGTTCAACGACCTCATCGAGGATGCCGACGGGTGCCTCCTGGCCCGAGCCGTGAGTGGCGGCAAGACCATCGTCGATGCCGTGAAGGACCACTACAACGGTGGCGGCGGCCTCAAGCGTTTCAACGACTACTTCACCAACCGGTGGGGCAACGCCACCGACTGCAAGGCCTCCGCGCACAACGCCCTGACTGCGGCGGCCCTGGCGGCGATCGCAAAGGTGCGGGCGCGGGTGCGCCGGCACGTGTGGAGTCTGCTGCATCCGCGGCCGGGCGGCTTCCCGTGGCTGACGGTGGCGGGCGGATTGAAGGCGCGTTCTTCGTTGAAGAGAGTCCGCTTCTGTGGCTGAAACGCATGCGGTACCGACCCCGCCTCGTCGAGGGTCTCATCGCCAAGACCGGACTCGACCTCCAACCCGCCATGCCCTCAGCCGTCAAAGATCTCCAGAAGGCCGCTCACTTCGGTGTTCCGACACAGGTTCGAGGTACCTTCGCGATGGCGTCGAGACGTAGTGGCCTGCCCGCCTTCTTGATTTCGAACAGCGTCGGGCATATCCAGCCGCCTTCATCGAATTCATTCCAGGCGTAGATGAGGACCGTGTTGGCCGGCGCACTGTCTGGATGAGCGTTGTTCCAACTCACGGCCCGTCGTAGGTGTGTTGCGATTTCCTTGGGCGTCGCCTGCTGTGTCCACTCGTCCTTGAACCCCGTGTAATTGGGTTCCCAGGAAAGCGGGTAGTCATACCGTGGACGCTTGTCCCAACCTGTCGAAACGGTCGGGATGACATCTCCTGCCGCAGTGGCGTACTGATCCCACAGGCTGCTTTCCGCGTCGGCGAGGTTAGAATACGGCTGGCCATTTTGCTCTCCAGTCGCATAGCGGCTCACCGCATCGGCGCCCGAGGCGGTCTTGACACTGGCTGCGCTCTGCGCGGTCCACGCCATGGCCACGATGTACGGATCAGGCAGCCCGGCCTGTGAACAAGCGGCCCTCATCTTTGTGACCCAGTCCGCCGTGGCAGTGGTGAAGAAGTACACGAGTGGCCGGCCGCCGAGCACTCGCTGGTAGTTCGGTTCACTGAACTGCGCCACGAGGCGTGGAAGATTCGTGGCATAGCTGCCGGTGAAGTTGCCATCCAATATGGCGCACCAGTTGACATCGTTCCTGTGTTCACTGGAAAGGTACAGATCTCTGGCTCGCGCCAGCGGTTGCTGCGGATAATAAACGAAAGCCCAGTAGTCGATTCCGGCCTTCTTGGCGTATCGGATCTCCTGATCCATGACGCCCTGGAGCGTCGCATCGCTGTTGACCGACTCGGTCACCCGTACGCTGACGTCGTCGATGTAGAGGTCGCAAGGCGATCCCTCACTGGTGCCGAAGACGAGAGTGTCGAGCACTGTCGTGGAACTGCGGAACGCCGCATTGCGCACCTTCCGTATTCCGTCCACGAAGATATCGACAAATGGTGCGGCACCTTCGGGCGGCGCGGGATCGATGATGATCTTGATCGAATACCACTTGTCGTCCTCGATGGCTTGGACAACCTTCCAAGTGCCGTCAGACGCGCGATAGACAAGTTCCTTGGTGCCGGTGTCGCCTCGGGTCGCCAGGTCGACGGCGACAGACGAACCGCCGCTCAGGCTGGCGAGGGCCCCCTTGCCGGCGTTTGTCTCCTTCCACTGCCACTGCACGGTGACGGCACGTTTCTGCGCGGAGAACGCGTGGGCCATCGTCGCCGTTGACTCGGCGGAGCTTCGCAGACGCGCGGACTTGCCCGTTCTGCCGGACACCTCAACGACCGACGCTTCGCTACCCGGAGGGGCCGATACGTCCCAACCGGCAGGAGCCGCACCGGTCGTTCCCCTGTCAAAGCTCTGGTCGATCAGCACCGGCCGCGGAACCGTGATGTCGGCATAGAACGGCAGCCGGAAGTGGTACTTGTCCGGGGACAGCGTGCGGTTCACGCCGCTCCCGTAGTGAGAATCTCGGCCCACCCAGGCGTCCCAGCGAATCGCCCCGACCAGGGTCCTGGTGGCATTCGGCCCTCGCCCGGCAGCCATGGCTCTGGCCGGCACGGAGAGGCCGAGGGCGGCTCCACCCGACACCGCGGTCGCCACCCTGAGGATGTCCCGACGACTTGGCTTACCAGCAGGAGTGGAATGTGAAGTACTTTCTGTCATCGTGGATCCTCCTGGGATCTGAGATGTGCCCTACGCTCTCTTCCGCCGAGCCTGGAAGTCGGCAAATTCATGTCCGTGCCCATCGCCGGCGGCCTGTCCGCAAACCCGCGGCAGGACCATATCCCTCGCTGGAAAGATTGCTTCCAGCATCATGTTGGGTAGTTTCTGGACAATCTTGCCGACCGTCGATCATGGCGGTGGCTCAGCGGGCGTTGCCACCGGGCGTCAGCGGGGCGTCGCGGAAGGCACAGTCGTTGGCCCGGAGGCAGAGCGGCGGCGTGCGGCCGGTGGACGCCAACTCCGAGGCAGGTCACGGCAGTCGTTGTGGTCGGCGAAGCTCTGTGCGCGCAGCCCGGCAGCGCTGGTTGAACGGCACCGAAGCGGGCCGGCACTGCTCCCGTGTGCGGCCCCGTCGATCGATGTGGCCGACCGGCGGAGGCTGCTCGTCGCCGACCGGCGGAGGCTGCTCCGTGGGCTGTGCGGTACAGGGCCGGCACCTGAGGTTCAGGCTCGGGCAGCCTGCTTGCGGGCCTGGCCGAACGCGGCCATGACGTGAAAGGCGGCCTTGGGCTCCCACCCCAGCTCCGCATACGTTCCTTCCGCCGCGCCGGGCGGCAGGACCCTGACCACGCCGAAGCTGGCCGCGTCGAAGTCACGCTCAGGGTCATGGAGGTCTGTGGTCGCCAGGTCCCAGCGGGCGAAGGTGTAGACGAACGCGGCGTCCACGTCGGCCGCGTCATAGAGGTCGAGCATCTCCCGGAGGTAGGAGGCCTGCTCCTGCTCGTCGCGTACCGTCCCGGCGGCCATCTTCACCGGCCGTGCGTTCTGGCCCCACTCGATGACGGAGTCCCCCCGTCCGCCGAGTTCGAAGGCGCCACGGAAGGTCCCACAGCCGAATTCGGTGACGCCGAGCGGCTTGCCCTGCGCCACCTGCGCGCGCAGCGCGTCAGGAAAGGTGTCGGCGTTGGTCGCGTCGCGGTAGCCGGCATCGGTCGCCGCGATGTCGAACGGCGTCCAGTCGACGCCTTCGAAGGCGAGGGACGCGTAGCCGACCGGACCGCCGAACCGAGCGCGGACCTCGGTGACGACTCGGGCGAGGAACGCATTGAGTGCGGTGTGCATCTGTGGGAGCAGGGCGCGGAACGCGGGTGGGTCGGCGAGGTGTGCCGACCGTTCCTGCAATGTGTCGCCGGGCAGGAAGCCGTCGGTGAACAAGGTGATCTCGGAGCCCGTGAGGAAGACCACGCGCGCGCCGCTCAACCGCAGGCACTCGGCGCGTTCGGCGGCGTCGAGCAGGCACGCCAGGAGCTGGTCCTGCGTCAGGCCGTTTGTGAAGGGCGAATACCAGACCTCCAGTCCGGCGTCGGCGGCGGCGCGCGCGGCGGACTCCAGGCGGTCGGCGTGGCCTCCTGTGATGCGGACCGCGTCGCAGTGCAAGTCCTCGCGGATCACCCTCATCTCACGCCGGACAATGTCCGCAAGGAACGGTTCGTGGGTCGTGGTCCCGCCGGAGGTGAAACCGGTGTCGTAGTTGATGCCGAAGGCGCGCATCGCTGCTCCCATCCGTCCGACCCGTGCCCCGCTTTAGGGTACGGAGAGTACCCTATTGGGGGAGAGAGGTCCACGATGGTGTCTGACCAGCAGCGGGGCACCGCGACCCGGCGTCGGGGTGCGGCGCTGGAGGACGCGATCCTCAAGGCGGCGGCCGAAGAACTGCGCACCGTCGGCTACACGGGCATGACGATGGACCGTGTCGCGCAGCGCGCGGCCACCAACAAGAACGCGATCTACCGGCGCTGGCCGTCCCGCCCGGCGCTGGGCATCGCGGCCTACCGCCACCTGGCCGACGCGCAGTTGCACATCCCGGACACCGGCACGCTGCGCGGCGACGCGCTGGCGCTCCTGCGTGCGGCGAACACGACCTGGTCGTCACCGCAGGGTGCCGTGTTGCGCGATCTGCTCGCGGCAGCCGCCGACGAGCCGGACCTGCTCACGCTGCTACGGGAACAGGCCGGGGGAAGCAGCACGGACGCCGCGTGGCTGACCCTGCTGGAGCGCGCCGCGGCCCGCGGCGAGGCGGCGTCCTCCGCGGTGCACCCGCGCGTCGCATCGGTCCCGATGATGCTGCTGCGCGGCGAATACGCCGTACGCGGTCTGCCCGAGGTCCCCGACGAGGTACTGACGGAGATCGTGGAAGAGATCCTCCTGCCCCTCGTACGCGGACGCGCAATCAAACCGTGAGACGACGCTCCCCCAGCCTCCGGCCAAAGCCCGGGCTGCTACGCCAACGGCCCGACGCCCACACCCCACTCGCCACCGGACACAGCGCCCAGCGGGCAGTCGCACCGCCGGCCCACTCCCCGATCACCACCGGGCCACCGGAACCGAACGGGAGCCGTACCCGATGCGCCGGCCCGGCGGCCGGGTCATAGCGACTCCCCCAGAGCGCGGGCCCGACGACGCGGCTCTACCCGAGCCACCGGCACCCCGGGGCCAGTCCACCTGGAGCTCGACCTGCGGGCGCAACCACGGCCTGCGGCATCTCCGGAACCTGACGTACGAAGCTCAATGCTCGCAGCGGGGACATGAAGTATCGGGACGCGCTGCCCCGGAACAAGAGCAGCCCCCCGCGAACGGCCCGCGCGCGGGTGGGTGAGTCCAGAGAGGCGCGGCCAGCCGAGACGAAACGACAACGGCCCCACGGTCAGTGTCAGTTGCGTGGCATTGCTTCAACGGAAGGTGTGCGGCAGCGGCGACGAGTGGTGAGGCGCCATGTCAGGCCCGCGCTGCCGGCGCCGGCCGATTCCCCGAGGGACGAGGTGATCGAACTCGACGGGCGGCCGCGGTACCCGAAGGAGGCGGTCGCGGGCAGCCCCACCGGGCAGCAGTTGCGGTCGCTCACGCCGGACGGGTTTTCCTCGGCGCGGACGGGCTGGGCGCCGGGCGTGGCCTTGTACGCCGACGCCGACACCGACGCCGGAGCAGGCGCAGCTGAAACACATGTTGCTTTGGGCGGCACGGGCCTCGGCTGTGCCCCGCTCACCACTCCCGGCTCGGTGCCGCCCCGCTCCCCCACCGGGTGCCGCCGGACCGGCCATACGCCCTGGTCGTGGACGAGCGGGCGGATCCGGCGACGATGGCACCGGCCCGGGCCAAGGGCACGGTGCTGCTCGTGCCGGTCACTTCCGTTCCAGCGCGGCCAGCCGCAGCTCAAGCTGGTCCACCCGGTGCCGTAGCAGGGTGACTTGGGCTTCCAGGCTGATTTCTCGCTCCGCTCTGCGCTGAATGCGCGGTGACGCGGCGGCGCGCTCGACCACCGCGTCCAGCCGGACCAGGCGCTGTGGCCCGTTCGGGCCGTCCACCAGCCGGGACTGGATCTCGCCGTTGCGGTACCAGGACCGTAGGGCCGAGCGGGAAACGCCGGTCTCGGCTTCCGCCTTGGCCAGCGTGACCCAGGGTGTCTCCTCCAGTTGCTCGAACAGCTCCAGCTCATTCCGCCAGCGCGCGAGCCGGTCCTCCCAGTCCGACGGTGTCTCCATCACACCCTCCCTTCAGCATGGTGACCCTATCAATAACAGTGTATTGACACGGTTGAGACCATGGAACCATGACTTTTGAAAGGTTCACGGTGAAGGCCCGGCAGGCGGTCGTCGCAGCCCAGGAGCAGGCGAGGCTGCTCAAGCACGACCACATCGGCACGGAGCACATCTTGTTGGGGCTACTGGATGTGCCGGACAGCAGGGCGGCGAACGTTCTGCACCAGCTCGGGTACGACAAGGAGACGGCACAGGTCGATATCGCCGCCGTGGTCAAGCCCGGCACGGAGGAGCTGACCGGCCATATCCCGTTCGCGCCGCGCGCGAAGAAGACACTGGAGCTCGCCCTGCGCGAGGCGCAGCAGCTGCACCACCACGACATCGGAACGGAACACATCCTGCTCGCCCTGGTCAGGGAAGGTGAGGGCGTCGGTGCGAAGGTGCTTGCCGAGCGGATCCGTCCGATCGGCAAGATCCGCGCCGCGGTGCTGGCATCGGTGGAGGGATCGCAGGATGTGACGGCCGGTCCGTGGCCGGCCGGCACAGCCGCCACCGAGGACACCATGTCCACCGCCGGCGCGCTGGCCGGTGGCGCACCGGTCGGCAGCCATCACCTGCTTGAGGCGATGCTGCGGGCGGAGAACAGCATGGCGGCCAGGGTGCTGCGCGACCTCGGGGTCGACCCGGACGCGGTCGCCGCCAAGATCGACGAACTGGATCCGGAGACGACCACGGACGCGAACCCGGAGGAAGTCGCCGCGCGCAGGATGGAGATCCGGCTGGTCGACGATGAGGTGCACCTGATCCTGCGGGACCCGACAACGGTCACGATCGCCAAGAAGGTCACCGAGCTGTCCGGCGGCCCGATCCAGGGCGTCGGGCCGGTGGCCGGCATGTTCGTCCCGCTCTGGCGGTCGACCAACCAGCTGCTGGGGCAGATCCAGCGCATGCTGGAACCGGAACCCGGCGAAGAGGACGGGTCCCCCGCGAGCAAGGTGGCCAAGGCCGTACGCACGGTCCTCGCACCCCGGCTGCGCCGGTGAACCGGCTAGTCAGCGGGCCGGAACCGGTCGGTAGGACGGGCGAGGAGGGGGCCTGGTGAGCGCGACCGTCACCATCGTGGGAGCCGGCTTGGGCGGCCTGGCCCTTGCCCGTGTGCTGCACGTGAACGGCATCGACGCCGTCGTGTACGAACGTGAGCCGTCGCGCGACGCGCGCGGTCAGGGCGGCATGCTTGATCTGGACTCCAGGACCGGGCAGCGGGCGATGCGGGAAGCCGGCCTGATCGATCAGTTCCACGCGATTGCCCGTCGTGAAGGCCAGGACCTACGTCTTCTCCAGCCGGACGGCACCCTGCTCAACGGCGACGGCCTCGCGTTCTTCCGACCTGGCTGAATGCAACCGAATACGACCGGACAACCGGCCGCCCGGCCACCGCGGTCACCCACGGTTCAGCAGTTCATGGCTTCGGGCGGCACGGGCCCCTGCCGAGAGGCTGGCAGGGGCCCGTGGTGGAAGGAGCCGAGGAGGGCCGGGAGCTGTCCCTGGATGGGCAGCATCCTGGCCGACACGGCTACCGTCCGCTGGTGGCCCGACGGCCCGGCGTCACTTCAGGTGTCGGGTGAAGAACTGGGCCGCGGCGTCCCCCGCGAACTGCGGGACGCCGGTGTGCCCGCCCATGTTGGCGTGCAGTGTCTTCTCCTTGGAGCCGAAGGCGTCGAACAGGTCCAGGGCCGCCTGCCGGTCGTTCCCTTCGTCGTCCCACTGCAGCAGGACGTGCAGAGGAATGGTGACCTGGCGGGCCTCCTCGAACATGGCGCGAGGGACGAAGCTCCCGGCGAACAGAACAGCGGCCGAGATGCGCGGCTCGACCACCGCCAGCCGGGTCCCGATGGAGATCACTCCCCCCGAGAACCCGACCGGGCCGCCGATCTCGGGCAGCGAAAGGAGGGCGTCCAGGGCGGCCTGCCATTCCGGGACCGCCTTGTCGACCAGGGGAAGAATAAGGGCGTCGATGATCTCGTCGGTGACCGGCTCGCCGGCCTCCATGGCCCGGCGCAGGTCGGCGCGGGCCTGCTCGGCGGCGGGCCAACGGGGCCGGTCGCCGCTTCCGGGCAGCTCGATGGTGGCGGTGGCGAAGCCGTCCGCCGCAGCGTGCCGGGCCCGGGCCACCAGCCGGAGGTACGCCTTGCGCAGCCCGAGAGGAGGGGGGCTGAGCAGGATCAGCGGCGCCGGTGCGGACGCGGATCTGGGCGTCCAGAGGATGCCGGGGATCTCGCCGAGGGTGAATTCGCGCTCCAGGACAGCGTCGTCGAGACGCTGTTCGGAAGTGAAGTGCATGGTCGTGCCTTTCGGGAGTGCCATGGAACGGCGCTCCCGGACGACCTATCGCCCGACCGTGACCCCGGAGGGGAGCACCCATGTCGATACGTTCACGGGTACCACCTCCTCGCTCTCTTGCACGGCCTCCGGAAACGTAGCAGTGGCTGCCGTGGTTTTGCCAACGGGTTTTGCGGACAGCCGCCCATGACCAGCGTGAGCGCCCTGAGCACCGGTCGCACCAGCCCTGTGACCGGCGACGTCATGTTGGCGGAGGCCCGTGGCTCCGATGCCGCCAGAGTGTGCGCATCGGTCAGTCCAAGGCGGCTATTGCGGTTTCGGCGGAGTTCGTGAGGGTGTCGAGTCGGGCGGCGAGGTCGGGGTGGACGGTCGCCAGATGGGGCCGGGTCGCGTTCAGGGGGCGGACGAGGGCGGTGGGATCGTCCTGGGCGAGTGCCTGATCGAGTTGGCTGACGGGGAGGCGGGCAGCGCCGGGCAGGTCGGTGAGGGCGGTGATCTGGCCGGCGATACGGCGCAGGTCGGCGGCGTTGCGGCGGGCCCAGCTGGACAGGGTGCGGTCGGCGGCGCGGCGTTCGCGGGTGGCCTGGACACGCTGTTCGCCGGTGCTTCCGGCGGGGCCGGGCCGGTTGCGCAGATAGCGGCGTTCGGCGGCCTGGCGGCTGGCGACGCCGAGCGGGTGGGCGAGGTCGGCCCAGCTGGCGCCGGCGCGGCGGGCCGTTTCGATCAGGCCGGTTTCCCAGCCGGCGAGCTGCTCACGCACCTGCCGCAGCAACAACAGGGAGGCGAGGGCCTGCTCCGGGCCCGGACCCGCTCTGCCGGGGGCACCGCCTGTCTCGTCCTGGGCGGCGCGCAAGGCGTGGTCGATGGCCTCCAGTGCCGCCGCGGCGGCGAGGAAGGAAACCGGGCTCTGAGCGTCGTCGCTGGAAGAGGCCGGGGGGCCGGCTGCCGTCATGGACACCTCCTCGGCATGTCGTCGATTCGATGACAGCAAGGGTTTGTCATCGACTGGATGACATGTTACAACGGTTCCGTGAGGCGCATTGGCACACACTGCCCGACCCTCTGGAGGTGTTTTCCAATGTTGATGCGCACCGATCCCTTCCGCGAACTCGACCGTCTGGCTCAGCAGTTGATGGGCCCGGGCACCTGGTCCCGGCCGTCCGCGATGGCCATGGACGCCTATCGCGAGGGTGACGAGTACGTGGTGGCCTTCGACCTGCCGGGGGTGAGCCCGGAGGCGATCGACATCGACGTCGAGCGGAACATGCTGACCGTCAAGGCCGAGCGCCGGCCCACGGCCAAATCCGACAACGTACAGATGGAGCTGTCGGAACGGCCGCTGGGCGTCTTCTCCCGGCAGCTCGTGCTGGCCGACACGCTGGACACCGAGAACATCAAGGCCGACTACGACGCCGGGGTGCTCACCCTGCGCATCCCGATCGCCGAGCGCGCCAAGCCCCGCAAGATCGCCATCGGCGGGGGATCCTCCCGCAAGGAGATCTCCGGCTGACCCGGGCGACAGCGGCCGGCCGACGGCGGAGGACGGGTACCTGATCTCCCCCTCACCCGTCCTCCGCCCCACCGGAGCAGAGAAACCGAAGAAGGGTGGCGGCCGACGTGACCCTGCGACGGGAAGCATTCCTCGGCCATGTGAAGGAACGCGGCGAGTACCCGAGTGAGCAGGAGGCAGAACGCGCAGCCCGCGTGGTTCTCGCCCTGCTGGGCGCACACCTGGTCGGCGAGGTACGCGCCCAGCTGGCGGCGCGCCTGCCGGAAGACTTCGCCCTGATCCTGCTCAACCCGCTGCAGGCCACCGAACCGCTGCCACCAGAGCGGTTCCTACGGGCGACCGCGGCCTGGATCGACGGGGCCACCGAGCAGACCGCGGCCTGGGACGTCAGCGCCGTCCTCAGCACGGTCGCCGACGCCGCCGGTGACGACCTCCTCAACCAGATCCTGCTCCAGCTCCCCGCGGGCTATGACCTGCTCTTCGGCCACCCCCGGCCCATCTGACCACTCCCCCACCCGGTGCCCTCGCCCCCGCCCCGCGGGGCGTCGGCACCAGCGACAGAAAGGCAAGCACCGCAGTGATGTCCGACCAGCGTGCACCGCTTGAGCACCTGCCCGCGATGACGTACGAGCAGATGCTGGAGAAGGTCCGCTACGAAGGCGCCTACCCCACCCGGGAACGCGCCGAGGAAGCCGTCCGCCTGGTCGTCGCGGGACTCGGACGCCAGCTGACCGGCGACGAACGCGTCGAACTGGCCGCCCGCCTGCCCCGTCAAGCCGCACGCATCCTCACCGAGCAGATCCCCGACACCCAGCCCCTGACCGGCTGGGCCTTCGTCAAGGACCTCGCCGCCCGCAGCGGCGCCACCCCGGCCACCACCCGCTGGGACACCGGTTCCGTTCTCGTCGCCGTCGCCGCGTCGGCCGGCCCCGAGCTGCTCACCCGTATCCTGCGCCGGCTCCCCTACGGCTACGCGCTTCTCTTCGGCCGCGCCGAACTCACCCCAGCCGCCTGAAGACGCCGAGGACGAAGAGGATCGGCAGCGCAGAGGGCCCGGCCGGCTTCGGGCCCGGACGCCTGCAACGCCGCAGACAAGCAGCAACGTGTCGTACTCGACGCCGCCGAGTCCACCGGGACGGACACGTGTGACAGGCAAAGCGTAGGGGGTTGTCCGCACTGCGCGGACAACCCCCCTACGATCGAGCGCCGGGCAGGCCTTGCACCTGCATCTCCCCGCAGGAAGCGGGACGTCTTTCCTTGGACCACCAACGCACCAGCGGCCGACCGGAGTTGAAGCGGCCTGACCAAGGTCGACTATACCCGACCGGACACACCGCTCATCACACTCACCGTCCGCTCCGGCGTTCCATGGTCAGCACAGGCTCGGACCATCGAGCGCACCGGATGAGACGAGGCTCAGCGTGCCACGCGGTAGCGGAGGTAGACGACTCGCGAGCTGAAGGTGCGGGTCTCGACGAGTTCGAGATCCGCCCGGCGCTCGTGCTGGGGAAAGAACGGAATGCCACCGCCGACCAGCACCGGGTAGACCCTGACCCGGTACTCGTCGATCAGACCCAGCGCGGCCGCCTCGGCGGCGAGAGTCGCCCCGCCGATCGCGATGCCGCCCTCTTCCGGCTCGGCTCGCAACCGCTCGATCTCCTCCGCCAGGCCGCCGGAAGCCAGGCGGGCATGGCCCTGCACCGCCGACAGCGTGGTGGAGAACACCACCTTGGGGAGCGGCTTCCAGAGCGCGGTCCACTCAAGCCTTGAGTCGTCGAGCGAGGGGTCCTGGTCGGCGGTCTCCCAGTACAGCATCGTCTCGTACAGCCGTCGTCCCAACAGGTGGGCGCCGACCGCTCGGATCTCGTCGATCCAGGAGCGAAAGATCTCCTCGTCGGGCCCCGTCCAGTCGAAGCCGCCGTCCGGCCCGACGATATAGCCGTCCAGTGAGACGTTCATCGAATAGGTCACGCTGCGCATCAGAGGTCCTCCTCGGTGACGGGTTCGACACTACGACCGCCGGACGCCGCAGGACTCATCGCGGCTCACGGGATCTGCTGGGCTGATCAAGGTGGTTCCTTCTGGGCCTGGCCGTCCCGGTGTGCCCCGGCGGCGTGCCGGTGGGCCCGGCAGCTCGTGGAGCCGGCGTTTACCGTGCGCCCGATGCGACCGCGCGCGTCGGCTCGCGCCTGGAGCGGTCCGCACTCGCCGCCGGATTCAGTCGATCAGCATCCGCTTCGACCTGGACGGGCATACGGGTCACCCGCCGTCGTCCGGGTCCTTCCCGTCACGGGAGCCGGCACCAGGCGCGGGGCCAGCTGGGCGGCGAGCGGCGCACCGAGCCGGTGTGGCAGTGCTGTCCCGGCATGCGGCAGCCGGACCGCCGGCGCACGCGGGCGCTACGACCGCGGTGTCTCGCGTCAGGAACGCAGCGCGGTGCCGTCGAGCCCGGCCGCTGAGCGGACAAGGGCGGCGACCGCCAGGGAGCGACTGGCCGGCGGCCATGCGATCACCGTGGTGACGTTCGGCGCGTCGACGACGGGTACCGCGATGTGTTCGGGCCACTGCCAGGCTCGGCTGGAGGCTGGGATGACGAGCAATGTCTTGCCGAGCGCCACGAGTTGGGCGAGCTTCGACTGGGTGCGCACCTCCGGTCCGGGCCCGTCCGGGTAGGACCCGTCGAGCCGGGGCCACCGGGCGATCGGCAGGTCCGGTACGTCGCGGACGTCCGCGAGCGTGAGCTGGTCGCGTGAGGCGAGCGGATGTCCCGCGGGAAGGATCGCGACCTGGCCCTCGACGCAGAGGTCTTCGGTGTCGAACCCGGCGAGATCGTCGAACGGGCGGTGCATGAGCGCCACATCGGCGTGCCCGTCGCGGAGCAGCCCGGCCTGCTCGCCCACCTCGCACAGGAGGACCTCGACCGGTGCCGCACCGGGCTCGCTCGCATGCGTGCCGAGGAGCCGTCGCAGCAGTTCGTGGGACGCCCCGGCCTTCGTCGCCAGCACCAGCGGCCGCTTCGGATCCCCGGCACGCCGTGTCCGGCGCGCGGCGGCCGCGACCGCGTCGAGGGCCGCTCCGGCCTCCCGAAGCAGCACCCGGCCGGCATCGGTGAGCGCCACACCACGACGGTCCCGGTCAAGGAGCGGGACACCGAGCCGCTGCTCCAGCCGGCTGATCGCACGCGACAGCGGCGGCTGTGCGATCCCGAGCCGATCGGCGGCGCGTCCGAAGTGCAGTTCCTCGGCGACGGCGACGAAGTACCGAAGCTCGCGGGTTTCGAGGTCGTCCACGCAAGCAGCTTACGGCTGATACCCGGCGAGTATCACAGCGGGCTGATCGGGTATTGGACGCCACATGCGCGGCTCGCCGAGCATGACCGAGTGAACGACACGAAGACCGCGCTGGTCACCGGCGCGAACAAGGGAATCGGTTTCGCCATCGCACAGGGTCTCGGGGCGATCGGCTTCACGGTCGCGGTGGGGGCTCGCGACGACGCCAGGCGTGAGGAGGCCGTCGAGCGCCTGCGTGGTACAGGCGTCGACGCGTTCGGGGTCGCCCTCGATGTCACCTCGGACGACAGCGTCGCCGCCGCGGCGGCGACGATCGAGCAGACGGCAGGACGGCTCGACGTGCTCGTCAACAACGCGGGCATCTCCGGCCGGTTCGACGGCGGCGCGCAGGATCCGACGACGCTCGACCTGGACGTCGTCCGCACCGTCCTCGACACCAATGTGTTCGGGGTCGTCCGGGTGACGAACGCGATGCTCCCGCTGCTCAGCCGCGCCGCCTCGCCGCGCATCGTCAACATGTCGACCAACATGGGCTCACTGACGCTGCAGACCGGCCCGATCATGGGCGCGTACGCACCGTCGAAGTCCATGCTCAACAGCATCACGGCACAGTACGCCCGTCGATTCGCCGATACGGACATCATCGTGAACGCCGCCTGCCCCGGCTATGTGGCGACCGACTTCACGGGCTTCAACGCGCCACGCACACCCGAGCAGGGCGCCGCCATCGCCATCCGGCTGGCCACCCTGCCGGACGACGGACCGCGCGGCGGTTTCTTCGACGACGAGGGCGTCGTCCCCTGGTGACCCCGGACGGGCGGGAGCGTTTTGCGGCTCGGTCGACGGCGGCGGCAACGGCCCGGTGCCGCGCGCTCTGCGAGGTCACTGGGCCGTTGTGAACCCGGGGTGTCCGTCCGGGCGTTGATGGCCGTTGAGCACGTGGAGCCGGGCCGGCGGGAGCGGCGGTTCCGGGGGCGGCCGCGGCCCGCTCTCCAGCCGGGAGAGCGGGCCGCGGAAGGCTGGTCCGGGCCGCCGGTCCCGGCCGCCGGTGACGCCCGTCGTCGGTGTGTGTGCCCGGGCTCACGTCATGGGCTTGAACTCGGGCAGGGTGAGGGCCGAATGGGCCGGTCGTCCCTCCGCTGAGGGCATCGCGCTGAGCTTGCGCAGCCTGTCGTTGCGCTGCTCCAGGGCCCGGGCGGTGGTCGGGAAGAGTGTGGTGCCGCCCTCGCCGACCAGCCCCTGGTTCACGGTCACAAACTCACGGGTGTCGTGTTCGTACGCGGCGAAGCCCGCGGTGTGGTCCCGGTCGGCCAGGGAACCGGCGAGCATGTAAGCGCCGACGAGGGCGAGGCTGGTGCCCTGTCCGGTGAGGAACGAGGGCGCGTACGCGGCGTCGCCCACCAGCGCGACCCTGCCGCTGGACCAGCGGGGCATACGGATCTGGCTGACCCCGTCGAAGAACACGTCGTCGGCGTCGCGCAGGGCGGCCAGCATGCCCGGGACCTCCCATTGCGCGTTGGCGAACACCCCGGCGAACAGGGCCCGTTGGGCTTCGGGGTCGCGGAGTGTGTCGAACGGCGGTTCCGGCTGGGCGAAGTTGAGGAAGGCGTGCACTTCGTCGTCGTCCCCCACGGCGTAGAGGGCCGCGGCCCGGCCCGGGGTGTTCCACATCACGGTCTCGTGGGAGAGCCCGAAGGTGTTGCGCAGGGTGAACACGGCGAAGCAGTAGCCGAGATACCGGTGGAACTGCTCTTCGGGGCCGAACAGCATCTCCCGGGTGTGTGAGTGCAGTCCGTCCGCGCCGAAGACCATGTCGAACGTACGCCTGCCGCCCCCGCGGAAGGTGACATCGACCCCGTGGGCGGACTGGTCGAGGGTGTCGATGGAGTCGTTGAACAAGAACTCCACATCGTCACGGACCACCGTGTAGAGGGCGTCGGTCAGATCACCGCGCCGCACCTCCAGGTCCCGTCCCGCGACACCGCCGGTGACGGCGTGCGGGCTGACCGAGACCACCTCGCTGCCGTCCCCGTCGAGGAAGGTCAGCCGGCGCAAGTCGATGTGGGCTTCCCGCAGTCGCGGCAGGATTCCCATCCTCCGGACGACCTCGAGTGCGGTGCCGCGTACGTCGATGGGGTAGCCGCCGCTGCGAAGTGTGGCCGCCTTCTCCACCACCGTGACCGCGTATCCGTAGCGGTTCAGCCAGAACGCGAGGGCGGGCCCCGCCATGCCGGCCCCGGAGATCAGGACCTTGCGCCTCGGCCTGGTACGGCTCTTGCTCGACAGATCGGTGCGGGTCATTCCTCGACTCCTTTGTTCATGGTCCGGACGACAAGCAGGGACAGGGCCGTGACGGCGCCGGCTATGACGAAGCCGGCGACGAAGGCCGATTCGGCCGGGACATCCGATCCGGAAGGGGTCCCGGCGGTGAGGATCGCGCCACTGACCTGTGACCCCACGGCGAAGCCGATCACGCGCGTCACCAGGACCAGGCCGGTGGCGATGCCGGTGTCATGTGGATCGACGGATGTGGCGGTGCTGGTCACCATCGCCGTGACGCACAGGCCGTTGGCAAGCGCGATCATCGCCTTGCCGATGACGAGGTGCCACACCTCGGTGTGTGCGGCCGCCAGGGCGGTCAGGGCGGCGGCCATGATGACGATCCCGGTGGTGACCACGGCACGCGAGCCGAAACGCCGCGCCCCGATCCCGCTGATCGGCCCGGCCAGCGACGCGGCCACGGCGCCGGGCAGCAAAAAGAAGCCGATCTCGGTGGCGCCGGCCCCGAAACCGTAGTCGTCGGCGGGCACCGCGAACAGCTGCGGGACGAGATAGACCGCCACCGACGTACCGACGCAGATCACGAACGTCAGCACACATGACGTCCATATCGCGGGCCGTGCCAGCATGCGCGGATCGACCATCGGCGAGGTCGCACGACGCTCAACGGCCACCCAGCCGGTCACGAAGGCGGCCAGCACCACGATGAGGGCGCCGAACACGAGTGGCTGCGAGCCGATGTCGGGCGCCAGCGCGAGCGTGAACATGAGCGTGACCAGCGTCCCGCTCAACAGGACCAGGCCGGGCCAGTCGACCCCGGTGTCGTCCGACCGGCCCGGCGGGTCTTGCGGCATCAGCCTGTTCACCAGCGTGGTGGCACCGATGACCGCGATCGTCGGCAGCGCGAACATCCAGTGCCGGGACAGCCCTTCGGCCACGGGCCCGGCCGACAGCGTCCCCGCCATCCCGCCGCCCACGAACAGCCCGCTGACCACCCCGATGGCCACCTTCGACTCTCCCGCGGGAAGGTGTTTGCGCACCAGGATGAACGACAGGGGCAGCGCGCCCACCATCGCTCCCTGCAGTACCTGGCCGAGCAGCAGCACGGGCAGATTCGGCGCCAGGGCGGACACCAGGCCACCGGCACAGACCACCACCATCAGCCGGATCAGGACACGTTTTCCGCCGTAGCGGTCGCCGAACTTGCCTGCGACGGGTGTGACGAGCGCGCCGGTGATGAGGAGCATGACGCTGAGCAGGGCCCCTTCGGCCGGACTCATGTCCAGCTCGCGCTGCAGGAGCGGGAGCGTCGGCGTCACCACCGACTCCAGGGCACCGGTGGCGACTGCCAGCATGCCGAGGGCCCCGACGGCGGCCTTCCCGATGCGGATCGGGGGAGCCAGAGTCATGGTCATGGACGTCCTTTCCGTCGTTGCCGGGCGTGTAAGGGCTGGGCCGTACGCGGAGCGCTGCCGCCTCGCAGCCCGCGCCGGACGCCGGCAAGGGCCACCGCGGCACCAGGCGCTCGCGCCGTGCGGGAGCGAAGGCGCGTTCCGCGTCGCGCTGTTCTGGGGCCCCGCGGGCCGAGAGGTCGTACGGGTGGGAGCCGACGTGATACCGGCTCCTGCCCCGTATGCATGCGCTAAGACCATCGGCGCAGCGCCGCTCGGGCCGGCAGCGTGACCGCGAGCAGTGCCAGGCCGCCGGCGGCGGCCGCGAAGGATCCGTACACCAGCGGGGGCACATACGGCCCCTCGCCGGTCGTGCCGCGCATCATCGGGATCAGCGTGGCCGCGGCGATCGCGGAGCCGAGGACCACGCCCACCGCGGAGACCAGCAGGCCCTCCCAGCGGAGCATCGCCAGCACCTGGCGCCGGGTGGAGCCGACGAGGCGCAGCGTGCCCAGCTCGCGGCGGCGGTCGAGGACCGTCATCACCAGGGTGTTGACGGCGGCGATGGCGGCGAAGCCGCCGAGGACCGCGGCCATGGTGTTGTTGCTCCAGGCGCCCAGCCTCGCATCGAGGTTCTGCTCGGTGGCGTAGCCGGAGGCGTCGGTGACCTTGCCCAGGGCGGTGAGCGACTTCTGCGAGCCGCCCCGTACCAGCAGCGTGCTGTCGAAGCCCGAGGTGACATGCCCGGCCAGGGACGCCCGGTCCATGGTCACCGTGGCCAGGCCGAGGCCGCGGCCGTAGACCGCGACGATCTCGGGGCTGGTCCTGGTGCCGTCGGGGAGGTAGAGCGGGAGCCGGTCGCCGACGCCGGCGTCGGCCGAGTTCGCGAGGGTCTTGTCGATGGCGATACGGCCCTTGCCGAGCCGGTCGAGGCTGCCTTCGCGTACGTCCAGGTCCTGCACCTCGGCGAGTTCGGCGCCGGAGCCGGTGACGCCCTGAGTCGCCGAGCCCTGCAGCGACTTGAACTCGCCGGAGCCGACCGGCACCAGTACCTGTGTGTTCAGCAGGCCGACGGCGGCTTCCACACCCGGCGCGCGAGCGGCCTGTGCGGCCGCGTCCACCGGGAGCCCGGCCGGGTCCGTGACCACGTGGTCGGCGGTGATGCCCGCACGCAGCTGCTTGTCGGCGGCGTGGTTCTCGCTGGTGTGCATGAAGACGAGGGTCGAGGCGAAGGCCATGGCGAGCACGATCGGGGTGATCGCGGAGGCGAGACGGCGTGCGTTGGTACGGGAGTTGGCGGCCGCGAGCTGGGCGGCCGGGCCCGCACCGCGCAGTGGGAGGCCGAACAGGGCCGCGCACAGCCGCGCCACCAGCGGGCCGAGCAGTGCGACGGCGAACATGAAGAGCATGACGACGCCGAGGGCGGCGCCGGCCGCGTCATCTCCCGTGGAGCCGGCGGAGAGACCGGTGAGGAACCCACCGCCGACGAGGGCGCCGATGCCCAGCACGGTACGGATCACACCTGGCCGCAGCCGCTCCACCGACGCCTCGGTGAGCGCCTGTCCCGGCTTGATCCTGGCAGGCCGGCGCCCGGCCACCCAGCCGGCGGCGAGCGCGGTGAGCAGTCCTATGCCGACGGCGGCGAGCAGGGGGAGCCCGGAGACGTGCAGGTCCACGGCTTGCGGGATGGCGCCGCGGTCCTGCAGCTGTCCGAACCACCAGCGCGCGAGGCCGATGCCGGGCAGACAGCCGATGATCCCGGCGAGCGGCGCGATGAGCAGTGCTTCGGACGCGACCGCGCGGCGGATCTGCCGCGGGGTGGCGCCGATGGCGCGCAGCAGCGCGAATTCGCGGGAGCGCTGGGACACGGACAGGGTCACGGTCCCGGCCGCGGTGAGGATCGCGACGATGGCGGCGATGCCGCCGAAGGAGCCGCCGACGGGCGCGGGCGACGGCCACGCGCTGCTGCTGGCCGCCGGACAGCTCGCCCGGCCGGCGCCGTGCCTTGTCGGCGAGCCCGACCTGGGCGAGCACCGTGCCCGCCCGGCCGCGGTCCTGGCGCTGCCCGGCCAGGCGCATGGGCAGCAGTACGTTCTGCTCGACGGTCAGCGACGGCAGCAGGTTGAACGCCTGGAAGACGAAGCCGAGGCGGCTGCGGCGCAGCTCGGTGAGTTCGTTCTCGCTCATGCCGGTGATCTCCGTACCGCCGAGGCGCACGGAGCCCGCCGACGGCCGGTCGAGGCCGGCGGCGCACTGCAGGAAGGTGGACTTGCCGGACCCGGACGGGCCCATGACGGCGGTGAATGTGCCGCTCGGGAGGGCGAGGTCGACGCCCGCGAGCGCGTGCACGGTCCCCGCGCCGCGGCCGTACTGCCGTCGGACACCGCGCAGTTCGACGGCGAGACCGGGTGTGGCGGCCGGGGCCTGCGTCCGGTCGTCCGCCTTCTGCCGCTTGCGGCTGCGTAGCCTCATGTTCCGCCCTTTCGCGATCTTCTCGTGCCGACGAAGTGGAGTGTGCGGGGGCGGCTGCGCGCCGGGCGTCATACCCGGGAGCCAAGGTGGGGGTGCTACCGCGGTAGGGGGTGCGGAAAAGTACGGCCCTACCCTCCGCCGGGGACTGCCGTCCGGGGCCCGGGTGCGAAGCCCCGGCCTTGCGCCGGAACGGGGCATCCCTGACCGGGACTTGGCGGAGAGCGTGGAGAACGGGGCGGCGCAGGCTGCCGGCGGCGCGGCGTGGGTGGGGCTTCGGCTTGTTGCCGCCCTGCGCCAGGGGCCGGGGCACAGCTCCGGCGAGGGAGCCGCCTTGCCGGGCGGGGGCGACTGCGCCGTCGGCGGGGCGTGGCGCAAACCCGCCCCCGCGCGAGCCCGCCCCCGAAGAGACCGCGACCCGCCCGCGAAGCGGCTCGGGGACGTCGACACCGGCACCGTGCACGCGCCAAAGGCGCAGGCCCCTCCGCCTGCGGTGGCGGCGTGCTCGGGGGCGCGGGGTGGGGCTTCGGGGTGGGGCTTCGGGGTGGGGCTTCGGGGTGGGGGCGTCCTACTCGCCCGGGACCACCAGTCCCGATTCGTACGCGAAGACCACCGCCTGGGCGCGGTCGCGCAGGTCGAGCTTGGTGAAGACGCGGCTCACGTGCGTCTTCACCGTCTGCTCGGCCAGCACCAGCGTCTCGGCGATCTCCGCGTTGGACCGGCCGCGGGCCACCAGGGTGAGGACTTCGGTTTCGCGTTCCGTCAGGGCGTTGAGCCGCAGCGCGGGCTTGCCTCGGGCGGCGGGACGCTGCCGGGCGAAGTCCGCGATGAGGCGGCGCGTCACGGAGGGGGCGAGCAGCGCGTCGCCCGAGGCCACGACGCGTACCGCCGCGATGAGGTCGGCCGGCGGCGCGTCCTTCAGCAGAAAGCCGCTCGCGCCCGCCCGCAGCGCCTCGTACACATAGTCGTCGACGTCGAACGTGGTGAGCATCAGGACGCGCGGCCGGTGCTCCCCCACTGCCTGAGGGGCGTGGGCGGTGCCCCCACCGCCCGACGGGGGCGTGAGGATGTGGCGTGCGGCCGTGAGGCCGTCCATCTCGGGCATACGGACGTCCATCAGTACGACGTCGGGATGGGTGCGCCGGCTCAGCTCGACACCCTGCGCACCGTCAGGGGCCTCGCCCACCACGTCGATGTCGCTCTGGGCGGCCAGCAGCGCGGCGAAGCCGGCCCGCACCATGGCCTGGTCGTCGACGATGATGACGCGCGTCGTCATGTGAAGTCCTTTTCAGTCAGGGGAAGTCGGGCGGCGACCCGGAAGCCGCCGTCCGGCAGCGGCCCCACATCGAGGGTGCCGCCGGCGAGCCGCACCCGCTCGCGCATGCCGACGAGGCCGTGCCCGGTGCCGCCCACCTCAAGCGGCGCGGCGGGCAGCTCGGGCGGCGGCCCGTTGACGACGAGGACGGTGAGCCGCGCGCCGCCCTCCGAGACGGACTCCGCCACCGACACCCGCGTCGGAGCACCCGGCGCGTGCCGCACGACGTTCGCCAGGGCCTCCTGGACGATCCGGTATGCCGAGAGACCCACCGCCTCGGGCACATCGGCGTCGCAGGGGCTGAACTCCACCGGCACGCCCGCCCGCACCGTCGCCTCCACCAGCTGCCCGATCCGCGTCAGGCCCGGCTGGGGCGCCAGTTCGCCGTGCGCCTCCTCGTTCCGCAGCACGCCGAGGAGCCGCCGCATCTCGCCCAGCGACTCGCGCGCGGTCGCCGCGATGGACGTGAACTCTCCCTGCACGTCGGGCGGCAGCCCGTGGATGCGGTACGCCGCGGTGTCCGCCTGCACCGTGATGACGGACATGTGGTGTGCCACCACGTCGTGCAACTCGCGCGCGATGCGGGCGCGTTCCTCCAGCAGCGTCCGCCGGCCGCGCTCGGCCTCGCTGATCGTCTCCTGCTCGGCCAGCCTGCGTTGCGCCTCGTACCGCTCACGGAGCGCACCACTGAGCAGGAGTGCGACGCCGCTGAGTATGGTGAGCAGCGCGCTCTGAGCGCTTGTGCCATTGGGCGCGACAAACCCCAGACCGACGTTCGCGCCCGCCGTCGCCAGCCACACCAGCAGCAGCGTCCGGCGCCGCTCGCGCAGACCGAGGGCCAGGCAGAGGCCGATGTACCCGACGATCACCATCGGCGGGAACGGCCACACATGCCGCCCGACGTCGACGGTGAGCAGGGCGAGCGCCCCGGCCACATCAGCGGCGAAGATCACGTACCAGGCCTGCATCGGCCGGATGACGGCGAGCAGCAGCGGTGCCGTCTGCGCGACGGCCAGCGCGCTCGCGATGCCGCCGTTCAGGCCGTAGTCGACGCTGAGCACATGAATGGTGGTGGGCAGCAGGGCGACGCACAGCACGAACGCCACGGCCCACGGCAGCAGCCGTACCCACCGGCGCGACGCCCCCGCGAGCAGGGCGCGCGGGGGTTCCTCCTCCACTGCTGTCATGGGCCCCAGCTTATGTGCGGCGGGACGGCGTCAGGAGACGCGCGGTTGTCGGTCGGACTCTCTCGCCCGCACGCGCGCCCCGGTGTGCGGCCAGGCGGCGCCGTCCGCGCGCGGCGCAGGAGGTGCTCGTGGACCACAGGTGGCAGAAGTGGGCTGAGTTCCGGGATGGCGGACGGCGACGGAACGCGGCTGTGTGTCATGCCGGCCGCCGGAGCAGGAGCCCTGCGATTCCGACGGCGCATCCGATGGACAGCCCCAGACACACCGCGACCAACGGATGCGGAGCCGCGCTGCCCCCGCCGTAGCCGATCGACACGTACAGTCCCGTCCAGGCGGCCTCGGCGAGGACCGCGGCCGCCGCGTACCGGGCGGCGGGGATTTCGCCGAGGCCGGCCGCTACGGCACCGGTGGCCCGGCCCCCGGGAAGGAAGCGCAGGAGGATCAGTGCTGCGAGGCCGTGCCGGTGTGTCCGTGCGGCGGCCTCGCGCAGCAGCCGCAGGAAACGTCTGCGGATGCGTCTTGCGGCGGGGATGCGGCGCGCCCTCAGGGGGCAACGCCGCAGCCGACGTGCGACGCCGTACAGCGCGAGGTCGCCGCAGACCGTTCCCGCCACAACCACGAGGACGATCAGCGGCGCCGACGCATACCCTTGTCCGGCGAGCGCGGCGCACGCGATGACCAGGGAACCGTTCGGCAGCAGAGGAGCCGCCGTGGCGAGGAACAGGAGCAGGTAGCCCCAACTGGGCACCTGCTCGGCCGCGGCCAGCCATTCGGGTGTCTCCATCGCCGTTGTCCCCCTGTGTCCTTGAGGTGCGGTCATGATCGGCCTCTGTGCGTCTGCCGGCCCGATCCGGAGCAGCGCCGACTCGTCAGATGTCGGCGCGCAGTGGTTCTCCGACTTCGTGCATGTGCCGCAGTACCTGACGGTAGGAGTCGATGAGGCCGCTCTCCGTGTAGGGGATGCCGAGGTCGCGGCAGTGGGCCTTCACCATGGGCTGGGCGAGCCTCAGGTGGGGGCGGGGCATGCTGGGGAACAGGTGGTGCTCGATCTGGTAGTTGAGGCCGCCGAGGAACCAGTCGGTGAGGAAGCTGCCTCTGATGTTGCGGGATGTGAGGACCTGGCGTCGCAGGTGGCCCCACTTGTCGCCGTCGGGGTCGGGCATGTCCATCCCCTTGTGGTTGGGCGCGAAGGCCATGCCCAAGTGCAGCCCGAACAGGGCTTGATGGATCGCGGCGAAGACGAGTGCGTGCGTGAGCGGCATGGTCGTCAGGAGCAGGGTGACGTACCCGGCGAGGTGGGCGAACAGGAGCGTGCCCTCCACCAGGCGCTGACGGCCGGTCTGACGGCGCAGGTTCTGGAAGCCGTACAGCTTCAGGGCGAGGCCTTCGAGGAGGGTGAGGGGGAAGAAGAGCCATGCCTGGTGGCGGGTGAGCCAGCCGCGGAAGCCCGTACGGGTGGCGGCCTGCTTGCTGGTGAAGACGAGGACGTCGGCGGCGACGTCAGGGTCCTTGTCGATGTGATTGGGGTTGGCGTGGTGGCGGTTGTGCTTGTCGTTCCACCACGCGAAGCTCATGCCGAGCAGCAGGTTGCCGTGGATGAGCCCGATGCGGCGGTTCGTGGCCCGGTTGCCGCTGATCTGGGCGTGGCCCGCGTCGTGGCCGATGAACGCGGTGCGGGCGCACAGGACGGCGAGGACGGGGGCGAGGGCGAGCACCCACCACGAATCGCCGATGAGTGCCATGCCGGTGACGACGGCGGCCAGGCTGAGCGTGTTGGTCACTATGGTGCGTGCGTACCAGCCGGTGCGCCGATCGAGCAGTTCCTGTCCCTTGACGTCGCGCAGCAGGGGCGTGAACTCGCTGCCCGTGTCCGGTGGGTATTGCCTCGCCGTGGCCTTCTCGGGGTGCGGCAGAGCGGTTTCGCCGGCCAAGGACATGGTGGTTCTCCAGTGTTCGGTGGATGGGGGTGGTGCGGCGCGTGGCTGGTCGGCCCGGCCTGAAAGAACGGACGGTCCGGGGGGGACGGGTCGTCGTGCGGCGGCGAACGCCCATGCGGAGACACGTGTCCGTGCGGAGACGGGTGTCCGTGCGGCGGCTCCGGGCCGCGCTGATACGGCGGTGCTTCTACGTCGCTCACACCGCCAGCGCGAAGTAGGCGAAGCCCGCCGCCAGCACACCCGCCGCCGCGCGACGGGTCGTGCCGGTGCGGTCCCACGGGGTCTCCAGGGGCTGGGCGAACCTGGCGATCGCCACGAGCAGCCCCGCGAAGAGCGGCATCCAGGCCAGCCGCGCCAGGACCCAGCCGGCCGTGTCCGGCGCGCTGGTCAGGCCGGGGATCTCACCGAAGTACGAGCCGGGGACCGCGGCGGCGAGCAGCGCGGTCTGGTGCCAGCACAGGATCGTCATCGCCGACAGGTTGATGATCACCACCGGGGCCCACAGGGCGGGGCGCCGGAGCAGCCGGGCCAGCCGGTCGCGCAGCAGGATCGCCGCACCGGACTGGGCGGCCGCGAGCGCAAGGACCAGCAGGGACGGCGGGTGGGAGTTGGTACGGGACGCGCCGGGCACGCCCACCATCGACGCCGGGTAGTGGAAGGCGAGCAGCAGCGTGGCGAACAGGGCGGCGCCGCCCGCCAGCAGCAGCCACGCCTCGCGGCGGCCCAGCCGCTTGTCCGCCCAGGACACACCCAGCTGGTAGGCGAACATCCAGCCCGGAAGGAGATTGAGCAGACTCGCCCAGGACGGCATCGCGTCCGCGTACGGCCCGTAACGCAGGAAGTCGACCACCGCGACCGAGCCGAGCAGCGGGGCCGCGGCCCGGAAACCGAGGCGCCGCGAGGCGCGGACGCAGTACGGCGTGAGGGCCGTGATCACGGCGTAGACGCCGACGAACCACAGGGGCTGGACGACCAGGGTCGACGCGGTGTGCAGGGTGGCGGTCGGGACGCCGAGGCCGTAGTGCAGGGTGGGGAGCAGCAGCGCCCAGACAGCGGTGACGCCGAGGACCGGGCGGCCCAGGCGGGTGAGCCGGCCGCTGATCCACTGGCGGGTCGAGCCCTTGCGACGCTGGTAGGAGAGGTACGAGGAGTAGCCGCCGACCAGGAAGAAGATGCCCAGCATCTGCAGGATCCAGCTCGCCGGGGCCAACGCGCCGAACGTGACCAGCGGGCTGGCGTTGTGCAGGCCGCCGCCGGTATCGACGGTGAAGCCGCCGAGCAGCCAGTGGCCGGTCGGAACGGCCAGGAGCGCCAGCGCGCGCAGGCCGTCGATGGCGCGGTCGCGGTGGGCGGGCGTCCGGTCGTCGATCTTCGCGGTGAGCTTCGCGAGCTTCGTGGGGGCGTTCATCCCAGGTCTCCGTCGGCGATCGCCGCGAACGCGGTCAGGGTGGAGGTGCCGGGGGCGAAGTACGCGTCGTGCGCGGGGACGTCGTCGGCGGGCAGGACGGTCGCGCCGAAGCCGGGCGAGGTGGGGTCCGCGCCGTGGCCCAGGCCCAGGACCTCGACATGGGGGACGCGGTCGATCCAGTCGTCCGGGGACTTCGCCGCCCAGATGTGGGCCTCGGTGCCGAGTGCGGTGACATCGTCGGCGCGCATACCGGGCGAGCCCATGACGACGATGTCGCTCGCGTCGGTGTCGGCGGCGGCGAGGCCGCAGACCACCGAGCCGTAGCTGTGGCAGAACAGGGCGGGGTCGGGAAGGCCGACCGCGTCCAGGCCGTCGGTGAAACGGGTGAGGCGGTCGGCGCCGGCCTCGGCGAGCCGGCCCGTCGCCAGGTCGAGGCCGATGCCGGAGGGAGTGGTGTAGCCGGCCCAGGCGATGACGGCCGTGTCGTCGCCCGCCTCCGCCTGGAGATCGGCGGCCCGCTGGGCCGTACCGTCGAACGTCGCGATGTCGACGTCCGAACCGGGGACGATCACCGAGACATGGGTGGCGTTCTCCAGGTCGCCCACGACCTTGGCGATCAGACCGCGGCCGCGCGGGTCGTACGCCAGGACCCGGTCGCCCGCGGGGGCGTTGGCCGCGTAACGGAGGTGTACGGGGGCGCCGTCCAGGTTGCCCACCACGGTGGGGTGATCCTCGACGAGACGTCGCTGCTGAGTGCCGGTCAGGTCGGCGAAGAAGGCCGCCACTTCGGACGGGGTGGCCGTGGCGGGGTCCGGTAGCTCCTTGCCCAGGGAGTCGTCCGCGAGCCAGGCGGCGGTGCCGGGGAGCGGACCGCTCGGCGCGCTCTGGCTGCTCGCCGAGGCCATGCCTGCCGTGCTGCCGACCAGCAGTGCGGTCAGTACGGCGGTGGCCAGGGTCTTCCTGAAGCGGCGCATCCGTCCGTCTCCCTCTGTCTCGTTCGTGGTGACGGGAGGAAGGTAGGAAGACGGTGAGCGGCGGGGCGTCACGCTGGGGAGCCAAGTCGGCAGTGATACCCCGGTAGGGGGTGGGCTAGGTGTTCTGTCCACGGAGGTTGGTGACGCAGGTCTCGGCTGAGAGATCTTGAAATGGGTGAGGGCCTTCTGGCCTGGTGTGGATTGCGACATCTGCACCGGCGACCAGAGAGGGCCCTCGTGCCACACCGTAATGCACCTCTGAGCGAGACCGGACGTCTGCGGCCGGCCCGCTGCGTGGTCGAGGACGGGTGGCCCCTGCGCCGGGCCGCCGAACGTTTCCAGGTCTCGCCGACCACGGCCCAGCGGTGGGCCGACCACTACCGGCTGTTCGGCGAGGCCGGGATGGACGACCTTTTACGGTTTCTCGTGCCTTCCGCACCGGGCCAGCAACTGGTGGTCTGTTCCGCAGAATCGGACGGCCCGTCACATGAGGCGTTGCATCTGCTCGCGACACTGGCTTCCCCATGACGTTGCCAAGCCGCGCCGACGACAGACGACGTCGACGCATCGGCGGACGCGGCGTACGCGACCGACTGAGACACCTTGCTCCGGACCCGGAGCTGACCGAGCCGGAGCCGGACCCCGGTCCCGGGCCGCCGGTCAGGGCTTGGCGAGCAGTCGCTTGGAGCTGTGCCGGAAGGCCCGGATGAGCTGGGAGCGGCTACGTCTGATCATGCAGCTTCGTCCGCGCCCAGTCGGCCCACTCCCGTTGCATTGCCTCCAAGCGCAGGCCCCAGTCCAGTGCCAACGCGCCGTAGACCGACAGCGCGTCGTCGCTCCAGTCGATCCGGTCGTGCAACTCGCGTAGTTCCTCGTGCCGTTCGGAGGCTGCCTCCGCGATGCGGCTCAGAAACGCGCGGGCTTCCTTTGGGCTTACGGCGTTGAGGAAGAACACGCGCAGGATCAGGTCGTCGCGTCGGGGGCGCGGCGCCACGTCGATCATCCAGTGCCGCAGCTCGACGCGGCCCTCCTCGGTGATCTCGTAAACTTTCCGGCCTCGTGGACCCTCCTCGGCCACGGTGATCAGTCCCGTGTCGGCGAGCTTGGCCAGCTCGCCGTAGACCTGGCTCTGGGTCGCCGTCCACGCATGGCGAAGCGAGATGTCGAACTTCTGCATCAGGTCCCAGCCGCTGCCGGGCTCCTCGGACAGCAGGCCGAGCACGGCATGTCGAAGGCTCATGCATGAAGCCTACCTTCCATGATTGACAGGTCAATTCGCGACCTTCTAGTTTTGACATGTCAGCATTGGCATGTCTGGAGGCCTCATGGCTACGACCACCTTCCATCTCAAGGGGAACTACGCTCCCGTTCACGACGAGTTGACCGCGTACGACCTGCCCGTCACCGGTGCGATACCGCCCGAGCTGAACGGCTGGTACCTGCGCAACGGGCCGAACCCGCGCGGGGAGTCCGCGCACTGGTTCATCGGGGACGGGATGATCCACGGGGTCCGGCTGGAGAACGGGCGAGCCGCCTGGTACCGCAACCGCTGGGTCCGCACCCGCAGTTTCGAGGACCCGGCGGTCCAGGAGTACCGGGAGGACGGCACGGCGGACCGTACAGCGTCGCTGGCCAACACGCATGTCGTGAACCACGCGGGGAAGACGCTCGCGCTCGTCGAGAACGCGCTGCCGTACGAGGTGACGCACGAGCTGGAGACCGTCGGGCCGTACGACTTCAACGGCAAGCTGACCACAGCGATGACCGCGCACCCGAAGATCTGCCCGGAAACCGGCGAGCTGCACTTCTTCGGCTACGACTGGCAGGAGCCGTATCTGACCTACCACCGTACGGACGCGCGCGGAGAGTTGGAGCTGTCGCAGACGATCGACGTACAAGGCCCCACGATGATGCATGACTTCGCGGTCACCAGCCGGCATGTGGTGTTTCTGGAGCTGCCGATGGTGTTCACTCCCGGTCCCGGCATGCCCTACGACTGGGACGAACGTTTCGAGGCGCGGATCGGTGTGCTGCCACGGCACGACCCGCGCGCCCGGGTGCGCTGGTTCTCGATCGATCCGTGCGCCGTGTTCCACACGCTCAACGCGCACGAGGCGGGGGACTCGATCGTGCTGCACGCGGTGCGGCATCCCCGGCTGTCGTGGAACGAGGTCGTGGAGTCACCCTCGGTCCTGTGGCGGTGGACGATCGATCTGCGCACCGGAAGCGTTCGCGAGGAGCAGATTGACGACCGCCCGTGTGAATTCCCGCGTATCGACGACCGGTTCGCGGGCCTCGACGTCCGGTACGGCCACGTCACCGGGCGTGACGCCATCGTGCGGTACGACCTCCACTCGGGCGGTTCGACCGCGTTCGAGTTCGGCGCGGGACACACGCCTTCCGAAGCCGTGTTCGCGCCCCCGAACTGGCTCATCGCCTACGTCTACGACCGCGCGCGTGACGGAAGCGATCTGATGATCTGGGACGCCACCGATCTACGGGAACCGGTGGCGACGGTGCGCCTCCCCGCCCGCGTGCCGCAGGGGTTCCACGGCAACTGGATCGCGGACTGAGGCCCCGGCGATCACCGCGTCGCAGCCTCCCGGGTGAGGGTCGCGCGCGCCCTGTCGATGTCCTCCGGCGTGGTCAAGTGCTCCAGGGACAGCCGCAGTGCTCCGAGCGCGGGGGCCGGATCGAGGCCCATCATGGTCAGTACGGGGAGGGGGTGGGGGTGCCACTGCGGCAGACCGAACCGGTGGGGGCCGCGATCTGACCGGCTGCGGCAAGGAGTTCGTGTCCCGGGGCTTCAGCGCCTGGCCACCACCCGGCACCGGGCCACGGCGTATCGCATGTGCGCGTATGCCCTGCTGCTCGCGGCTGGTGCCGCCCTGGTCGCCAGGGTGTGAATCGCGGCATGTGACCTGCCCGAACCGAGGCTGAGAAGGGATCACCGGAGCGGACAGCCGTGGCATGGCGGAACGCGCTCGCCGGCGGCCCCTCCCGTCTTCGGTCGGTGGACGCCCGGAGACGGGAGGGGCAGGAGGAACAGCAGAGGGCAGGGCCGGGGGAATCCGCCTTATTCGGCGGTCAGGAACTCGTGGAGGCGCAGGGGACGGTTCACGATGCGGGTGTCGCCGACGTTGCCGTGGAAGACGATGTCGACGGCGCCCGCGTTCTCGTGGCCGCCCAGCAGCCAGGGCAGTCCGAGCGAGGTGAGGCCGATCGACACCCGCTTCGGGTTGTCGACAACGGGAGCGCCCTCGACGTACAGCCGGGTGTGACGGCCGTCGTTGACCACCGCGAGGTGCCACCACCTGAGCTCCACCAAGCCGTGACCCCAGTTGGTCGTCGGGTAGGTGGTGTTCAGCGGGTAGTGGTTGAACTGCGGCTCGCGGCCGTTGTTCGTGATGGCGAGCTGGACCAAGGGCTCGTTCGGGTCGGTGTTCTCGCCGTGCTTGCCGGCGGCCCCGGCGGAACCCCGACGGCTGAGTATCGCCGCCCAGCCGTTGTTGCCGGCGTCCCAGTCCAGCGGCATCATCACAAATGTCTCGATGGTGTACCCGGACCTGAACGTCTCGGTGTTCAGCGGGGCCTTCGGCCCCGTGGTCAGGTACGTGCCGTGCAGCGGGTTCCTGCCACCGGCGAACTTCAGGCTGGCGTGCCCGGGCTGGTCGGGGTGGTGGTCGGCGGACCAGGTCAGCGCGTCGGCGGCCGTGCCGGGCACGGTCACCGCCGTCAGATCGTTGCCCTTGCCGGACAGGTCGCGGATGGTGTGGCCCGCGCCGAGCGGCGTGCCGGGCGCGCCCTGCCCGTCGAAGCGCCAGTACGCCAGTGTGCCCTTCACCAGTTCCTTGCCGGCCGGCCGGGCGGGCCGGACCGGAACCGGGATGAAGCCGGAGAACCGCTTCTCGAAGTCGATCGCGATCGAGAAGTCGTCGACCGGGCCGGTGATCCGGGCGTGCTCGGCGGCCAGCGCGTTGCGGGACTCCGGGTCCTGGGCCAGGATCCACGGGTTGATCGTCTCGACGTCGATCGTGTTGCGGGCCAGGTCGAAGTGGTACAGCCGGATCATGCCGCCACCGCCGAAGTAGCGGTTCTGGTAGTTCGTGATGTGCATGTGCACGTCGTTGCCGGCGGCGTTCTTCTTGGTAGTGCGTCCGGACGGCCAGTAGTGGCCGTTGATGGTCAGGAAGACCTGGTCGTTGTCCTTGATCAATTTGTCCCAGACCGTCTCGCCGTATCCGGAGAGGGCGGCATTGTTCTCCGGGTCGCCGGACTCGTACGGGAAAACGTTGTCATCGTAGTCCGAGTAGACGATGTCGTGCGCCGTGAGGATCACCGGCATCTTGGGGTGGGCCTTGATGACGTCGTCGGCCCACGCGAAGCCCTGCTCGGTGGTCCGCCAGTCCAGGGCCAGCACCAGCCACGAGCGGCCGGCGGCCTGGAAGATGTGCGCGGTGTTGTAGCCCGTGGCGTCCGACCCGGCGAACGTCTTCGAGCGCTTGAACCGCTTCGGGCCCAGGGTGCGCAGGTACGACGTGTCGCCACGGCTGTCGTCGCCGGACACGTCGTGATTGCCGGCCACCACGCTGTATGCGGCGCCGTGCGCGTCCAGCAGCGCGAACGCCTTGTCGACCTGCTGGAACGACGACGGGTCGGCGTCCTGCGTCAGGTCACCGAGGTGCGCCATGAACACGATGTTGTTCGCGTCGTTCCCGCTGTTGTCGATGATGTAGCGGAACGATTCCTCCTGCGGCGTCCGGTTGACGCTGTCCTGGCTGCCCCAGTAGAGGAACTGGGTGTCCGGCATGACAGCGAGGGTGAACTGGAGGGAGGTCGCGTCCGGTCTCCATGTGCCGGTCCTGGCGGACCTCGCGGTGTCCGCGGCGAATGCGGGCGTAGCGCCGAGGGGGGACACGGCGGCTCCTGCGACTGCCGCTCCCGCGCCGGCCAGCGCCGCGTTGCGCAGAAAACCACGACGATCCTGTCCGGCCGTGTCGGATGACGGCAGGTCACTATGGGTGCACATAGGGGTCCTTCCGGGGTGGCTGATCCAAGCGAAATGAGGCTAATCCGAAGCGGCCGAAGCCGGGCAGACGCGAGATGACCAGCGGTGATTAAGTGTCTGACCAGGGTTGAAGCACGAGTCGAACTGTGACCGGGAGTTCATCTCCCGTGTGCGGACAGCGACTTGAGGCGCCGGGGGTCTGCCTGGGGCGCGGGCCCGGGACACCGGCCGCGGAGGCGGGGGCGTCATCGGCGGGGACAGCCACATCTGCCGGTTCACTCGCCTCCAGGCGACGCCACAAACCGGGGCGTGGCGGACACACCGCCATATATCGTTCAGGCCATGACCGTCGTCAAAGGTCGCGTCGCTGTGACGACCTGGTGCCCTGCCCGGGTCCTCGCGGGACGCGGGCGATCAGGGCAGTGGCTGCCGTTCGGCGGGCAGCCGACGTCATCGGGTTCCGCGTTGCCGGTCCGCTCGTGGTCAAGAGGAGAGGGGGCCGCGTAGCTCCTCCGCGCGTTCCCACAGGCCGGCGACCCGACGCTGCCGCTTGTGCGGACGAAGAGCGCTCCGCAGTCCGGCAAGGGCATGGTCCACGTGGGTCGATCTGACGTGCGGATAGTCGTCCAGGAAGAGGTTCCAGTGCACACACGCCTGTTCCACATGGCCGTTTCCCAGGAGCAGTTCGGCCAGCCGCGCCTGGGTCAGGGCCTGGCTTCTGCGGTGTGCCGGCGGCCGGTGCCGAAGACAGTCCTGCAAAGCCACGACAGCGTCGGCGCGCCGTCCAAGGTGCAGCAACGCCTGGGCTCGCTGGTAGTCGAGACCTGCCCGGGGATAGGCCGTGAAGGGCCCCGACGCGCTTGTGGCCTGCCCGTGGCGGGTCTCGGCGTCCGTCAGGTCCTTGAAGGCAAGACGCTGATCGCCCCCGAGCGAGTGAGCCACCGCACGCTGGCTCAGCAGGAACGCCATGACGGCATGGCCGGCATCCGTGCCCACGGTCTTCAGCGCGCCCTCGGCCAGCTCGGCCGCGTACGTGTAGTGATGCATCCGCAGGGCCTGTGCGCTCATGGCGCGCAGGGTGATCGCGTACAGGGTGCGATGGCCCGCCTCCCCGGCCAGTCCGAGTGCGGTGTGGAAGTAGCGCTGGGCCAGACCGGGGTGGCCCGCGTCATCGGTCATCTGGGCCAGCAGGTAAGCCAGTTCGGCGCTGGCGGCGAGCAGGTCGCGGCGCAGCTGTGCACTGGCGCTGGAGGCCAGGACGCGGCTCACGTCATCCGCGAGATAGGCGGCCAGGGCCGATCGGCCGTGTGCGCCACCGCGGCGCTCGGCGCGATCGGCGACGAGGTGCACCACCTCCTGAAGGATCTCCACATCGGCAGCCGTCGCACGCCGCCCTCGGACGGGCGGAGCAGTCTGCGGGCGGGACCAGTCGTGAAGGACGACGGCGGTCAAGGTGTAGGCAGACCTAGTGACGAAGGCACGCCGCAACGGGTCGGTGTCTGCATGAACCATGTCGACGAGATATCGCACCGGTGAACTCTGCGCAAGGTGTGGGGGCATACCCTCGTCGGCGTCCTGTGAGTCTGCCGCCAGACCCGTGGCCTCCGCGGTGATCAGACGGCCGGTACGGCGGCTCAGCGCCGCGGCGGCCAACTCCGGTACCGGAGAACGAGGTTGGGAGCCCGTGATCCAGTGCGCCACCGAAGTACGGTCGTACCGGAGAGTCAACGAGTGCGCCTTGCCTAGGAAGTTGACCGCACGGGCCAGATCGCCAGCGGTCCAGTCCGCCTCTGTGAGCAAGGCGGCGAGTCGGGAATTCCGCGCACGTCGAGTCACACGGTGATCTCTTCCCGGCGCACGACACGCGGAATCGCGGCACTCCGCCCGGCCCGTGAGGCAGGCGGACGCCTTCTGCGTGATCAAGGAGTCAGCGGGGGCCAGAACGTCTTGCGGGCAACTCCCCTGCGGTGCAGGGGCGTCGGGGGGGGCTCAGCCCGCGCAGGGATAGCTCCCCCCATCGGCCATGCCCGCACCGCCGCCCCACCGCGGCGCGCGGGTCGCCGGCCCGGAGGCGTCGCGTCCACCGCCATGGAGGGGCCGGGTACTGCCGTCGGCGGCGGGCCCGGTCCAGGAGCGGAGCAAGGGCGGGTCGGGGCTGCTGACGAAGCTCCGTTCAACGCGTTCACGCAGTCGGATCGGAATGGTGTTCCCCTGCGATTCGGGTGCACGGTTTGCTGGTGGCGCACGAGATGCAGGTGGTGCCGACGAGTGCGTGCCCTGATTGCCGGCATGGCAATGCGCCTTGGCGTGCGGACGCGCTTGTTTGTGCCGTTCGGCTGCCCAGGTTGTACCGGCGAAGCACGCGATGAGTGAGGGGGATGGCATAGCTATGTCTGCCAGTGTGATTCGCGGGATGGGTGTGTGCCTGCCGCAAGGTGTCGTCGCCAATGACGACCTTGTGGACCGGTTCCAGACGTCGGACACATGGATCCGTACCCGCACGGGCATCCACCGACGCCGCTGGGCGGAACCGGGAACGAGCACCGGGGACCTCGCGACCCTCGCCGGGGCAGGCGCCCTGACCTCAGCGGGGATGGACGCTGATTTCGTACTGCTGGCCACGACCACCCCTGACCGTCCCTGTCCCGCGACCGCGCCCGAGGTGGCCGGCCGGATCGGTCTGATCGACGTACCGGCTGTGGATGTCTCGGCGGTGTGCTCCGGGTTCGTCTACGGGCTCGCACTGGCCTCGTCGCTGATTTCCTCCGGTGTGTGTGCCCGTCCTCTGCTGATCGGAGCAGAGGTCTACACATCGATCATCGACCCCCAGGATCGAGGGACCGCGGTCATCTTCGGCGACGGAGCGGGAGCCGTTCTGCTGGAACAGGGCGACGAGGAGGAGCCCGGAGCGATCCGCGCCTTCGACCTGGGAAGTGACGGGAGCAACAGCGATCTCATCGCGATCGCCGCGGGAGGATCGCGTGCCCCGCATCGTGACGTGCCTGCGCCGAGGGAGGACAGATACTTCCGCATGCAGGGGCGTAGCGTCTTCGCGCAGGCGATTCAGCGGATGACCTCTTCCTGCCGGTCCGTACTGTCCCGCACGGGGTGGTCGTCTCGTTCGGTCGAGGTCTTCATCAGTCATCAGGCCAACCAGCGCATCGTCGACGCCGTCGGTGACCGTCTGGACATCGATCCGAGTCATCGGTTCGGGAACATCGCCGAGGTGGGCAACACCGCGGCGGCGTCCTTGCCCCTGGCCATGGCGGACGCGGCGGGCCGCGAGGGGGTCGAACCGGGGGCCCGGACCCTGCTCACGGCCTTCGGAGGCGGACTGACCTGGGGTTCGGTCGCGCTGAACTGGCCCGATGTCAAACCGATTCATCATGCGCACGCGCAGCAGACAGCAGTTGTCGAATAACGAACAGAGGGGGAGAAAACCCGATGTCGTCCGCTCTTGCAGGTCACGAACAGCACACCTCTATCGGTATTACCGGAATCGGGACATACGTGCCGCGCCGCGTCCGCACCTTCGCGGAGACAGCCGAGATGGTGGGGATGCCCGAGCAGTGGGTCCTGGAGCGAACAGGCATCCACAGCAGGCACGTCGCCGACGACGGCCAGGCCACCTCGGACATGGCTGCGCAGGCGGTCAACAGTGCCCTGGCCTCAGCCGGTCTCACGGCCGAGCAGGTGGGGCTGCTCCTGGTGGCCACCACCACCCCGGACGAGCCCTGCCCCTCGACGGCCTGCCGGGTCCAGGGCCTGATCGGCGCGACTCAGGCGGTGGCCATGGATGTGTCGGCGGCGTGCTCGGGATGGCTGTTCGCCGCCAAAGTGGCACACGCGTGGCTCACGTCCAACCCGGAGGTGGAGCATGCCGTGGTGGTGGGAAGCGAGACGTATTCCCGCTTCCTGAACCCCGACGACCGTGCCACCGCTTCCCTGTTCGGTGACGGAGCCGCAGCCACCGTGGTGAGCCGGGTCGCCGGGGGCGAGGGCTTCGGGCCCATCGTCCTGGGGTCGGACGGCAGTCGTGCCGACTTCGCCTGGATCCCCGGCGGCGGCAGCCGCATCCCCGCTTCCGAGACGACCGTGCGCGAGCGTTCGCACACGGTGCATATGGACGGCCGCGCCGCACGGGTGTTCGTGTACGAGGTCTTTCCCAAGCTCGTCACGGAGGCCCTGGCCCGCACCGGTACCCATCCCGAGGAGATCGCCGCGGTCGTGGCGCACCAGCCCAACCCGGTTCTCCTGCGCCGGGCCTACGCCAACACCGCTTTGGCAGCTGACAAGTTGGTCGTCACCGGTGACCGGGTGGGGAATCTCGGCGCCGGCGCGCTGCCCCACGCGCTGCACGAGGCCGCCGTGAGCAACAAGCTCGTGCCCGGCGACAAAGTCCTCATGGTGGCCTTCGGCGCCGGCCTCACCTGGGGCAGCACCGTCCTTACCTGGAGCGGAGCCACCGCCCAGGCCCTGGTCTGACGTCCTGTCCCGGCGTCGCGGCAACGCCACCGACACAGCACCACCCTCGCCCTGCACCGCCCACCTCACACGCCCCCAGGAGCCTTACGTGATCAGCACTGACGAGATATACACCAGCGCGACCGACTTCCTGACCGGGCACCTTCAGGTGTCGCACGACCTCATCACACCCGACGCCACGTTGGACAGCCTCGGCTGCGACTCGCTCGCCGCAGTGGAACTCTTCCTCCATCTGAAGGGTGAGTTCACCGTTGACGTGGACGAAGGCAAGGCCGATCCTTCCCTCACCCTCGCGCAGACCGTCGCCCTGTTCACCCAGGCAACGAACGACACGACCGCGACGCCGTGACCGAGCCGTCCGCCGTGGGCAGGGTGTTCCTCTTCCCCGGCCAGGGCCGCCTCTACGGCGCCCATCTGAAAGAGGCGATCCAGCGCCCCGACGACCGAGCCGCGGCACGTGAGGTGTTCGAGGCCGTCGACCGCTGTGCTCGGCCCTTCGGAATGTCCACCAACGACTGGTGGGACCGTAGCGGCGGCGCCGACCCGGAAGACACACAGCCCCTCGGCACGCCCCAACTCGTCATGCTCGCCGCGGCCGTTGCGCTGTCCCGGGCCCTCATGTCCCAGCAGGCACCACCGGATGCGTTGATGGGCTGCAGCTTCGGCGAGATCGCGGCCTTCGTCGTCGCCGGAGCATGGACTCTCGCCGATGGGGTCCAAGCGGTGTGTGAACTGGAGTCGGTCCTGGAGAAGGTCCGTGGCAGCGGCGGCATGCTGCTGCTCCATGACAACCCGGACACCGTCCACGGCATCATCGAGGCTCTGGGCCTGCCCCGCGTCGTGATCTCTTGCCGAACCGGCCCGTACCAGACGGTGATCAGCGGGCCTTTCGAAGAACTCGACATGACCGCTTCGGCCGCCCGCGAACTCGGCGTCCCCACGACCCCGCTGCCCATGGTGCGCTGTCTGTCCCACCACCCGGAGGCCGCCGAATCCGCCGACCGCTACCACGCGCGCCTGGCCGGCATCGCCCAAGCACCCTTCCGTATCCCGGTGTACAGCCCGTGCGCCGGACGCTGGTACACCGCGGGCGACGACCTGCGTCGGCGCCTGGCCGACAACCTCCGCCTCCCGCTCGACATCACCGGTGCTCTTCACACCCTGGCCCGGCAAGGCGCCAGTTGCTTCGTGGAATGCGGCTACGGTGGCGGCCTGGCCCAGGCCGCCACCGACACCTTGCAGACCACCTGTGTCCACAGCCCGCTCCGTCTCACACGCCACAACAGGAAGTGAGTCGCACATGCCTGCCGAACCGACGCCTGCCGACCTGCTGCACGGGGGCATCGACGACACGACCCGCGCCCCGAACAACCGCCGGAACCGCTCCGCGGGCGCCGGCGGAAGGGGCGATTGCCGATGAAAGCGCTGGTATTCCTCGGCACCGACAAGGTCGGGCTGGTCGACAAGCCGATTCCGCGGCCCGGGCCGTGGGACGTGGTGGTGCGGACGACGGCGTCGAGCATCTGCACCAGCGACATCCACACCATCGCCGGCGGCATCGCCATCCCCCAGGGCCGGACGCTGGGGCATGAGAGCGTCGGCCTGGTACACCGGGTGGGTGAAAGGGTCACCGGGTTCAACGAGGGGGACCGGGTCGTCGTCGGCGCCCTCACACCCTGCGGACACTGCGACTACTGCCAGCGTGGCCACAGCACCCAGTGCGGTGGGGCGTTGGGTGGTTTCAAGTGGACCACGCAACGCGAGGGCAATCTGTCGGAGTACTTCGTCGTCGACGACGCCGCCTACAACCTCGCCCATATCCCTGACGATGTGACCGACGAGCAGGCCCTCTACGCGACGGACGTGTTGGCCACGGGGATAGCCGCGGCGCAGGTCGCCCAGATCCCGGTGGGCGGAACGGTCGCGATCATCGCACAGGGGCCGGTGGGTCTGTGCGCCACGATGGGCGCACGCCTGCTCGGAGCGGGCCTGGTCATCACCACCGCGACGCGGCCCGAGCGGGCCCGGCTCTCCGAACGCTTCGGCGCCGATGTGGTGCTCGACCCGCGCCGGTGTGATGTGGTGGAGGAGGTCCGGGCGCTGGTCGGAACGGAAGGGGTGGACTGCGCGATCGAGGCCCTGGGCACCCATGAGACGTTCGAGCAATGTGTGCGGCTCATCAAGCCCGGCGGCACCGTGGCCAACGCCGGCTATCACGGAGGGGAATCCCAGGCGCCACTGCCGATTCCCCTCGTCTCGTTCGGTATGGGGATGAACGCCAAGACGATCCGTGGGCTGTTGGCGCCCGGAGGCCGGGAACACCTGACCCGGATGCTGCGGCTGCTGCAGACCGGCAGGGTCGACCCCACGCCGCTGACGACCCACCGGTTCCCCTTCGCACAGGCCGAGCGTGCGTTCCAGCTGATGTGCGACAAGGGCGACAAGATCATCAAGCCGGTCATCACCTACGAGGAAGGCGACCTGTGAGCGAGCGACGCGGGGCGGGCCTGCTCGGCTGCGGCTACCGACTGCCCAGGCATGTACGACGCAACGACGACCCCGTCTTCGGGTGTCTGGACACCTCGCGCAACGCGCAGGGGATCTATGAGTCCGTGCTGTTTCGCGACCTGGACCGCCGCCACTGCCTCGGCCCGGACGAGTCCATCACGGACCTGGTCACCGAATCCTGCCGGCGCACCCTCGACTCGGCCGGCATCGCGGCGGACGACGTGGACCGGCTCTACGGTTATGTGAGCGTCCCCGAATACCACGCGCCCAACGCGCTGTACCAAGTCCATCACGACCTGGGCCTCGGCGGAAAAGCGATGGTCGTGCCGATCAATGGCGAACAGGCCAATTTCCTGTCCGGGATGGTGCATGCCGCCGAGGCCGTTCGATCGGGAAGCGCCAGATACTGCCTTGTCGCGTGCGGAAGCAATTGGAGCCGGCACGTCGACTACAGCCAGGGCCATTCCACCTGCATCGGCGATGGGGCGGGGGCGACGCTCATCGGCCCTTCAGATCGGTTCGTGGTGATCGATCACGCGACGACGACGAATACGTCGTACTACCGTGCCGCCAATATGGCCGTACGGCCCCTGACCGTCCACTCCCGCCGGCAGGTGCCGGTCGACGGGGCCGGGATGCCCATCGCGACGCTCGACTTCACCCAGTCCGGTGTCGAGGTGGTGTCCTCCTGGATCAAGAACGGCATCCCCGAACTCGTCAACGAACTGCTCGCTCGGCATGGGATCAACGGCTCGCAGATCACTTTGATCACATATCAGAGCGTGCGGATCCTGCTCGATCACTGGGCCGAGCGCATCGGCCCGAAGGAATATGTGGACACGCTCGCCGATTTCGGCCACATGATCTCCGCGACCTATCCCGTGAACCTCGCCTACGCATTCGACCGCATATCCACCGAGTACGTCGTGCTCGCCGGCGTCAGCCTGGGCATGCAGTTGGAAGCCGTGCTCGTCCGGGTGTGAACGAAGGCGAGCCCGGCTGCGACAGACGGCTCCCACGGCAGCAATCCTGTGACAGCGGCTTGGAGGCCCGAGTGAAAAACATCATCGATGCGGTACTCGCGTTGGACACAGCGGACGCCACGTCCGCCGACTTCGCCGCCCTGCCGCTGCCCGAGTCGTACCGCGCGATCACCGTGCACAAGGACGAGACGGACATGTTCGACGGG